>NZ_JBFNEO010000062.1:0-13774 GCF_040797585.1 Clostridium sp. | reverse complement strand
CTATTTATATCTCATTTTAAAAATAAGTTTTTACATTAATATTTTTTAAGAGAAAAGGTAAATAAAACACCTTTTTCCTTCCCTTTATTCTCAACCCAAATATCTTCCCCTAGTTGGGTTAATATGTTTCTAACTATAGGAAGTCCAAGTCCTGTACTTATCTTTGAGGTTCTTGATTTATCATCCTTATAGAATCTCTCCCAAATATGTCCTATATGCTCCTTTGGTATAATTGGTCCATCATTGTAAATAGATACTAAAACTTTGTTTCCTCTACCTCTTGTTTTTATACTTATATTTCCACCATCTGTAGAGTACTTTATAGCATTATCTAAAACATTAGTAATTACCTGTATTAGTCTATCTCTGTCTCCAAGAACATACATATGATCTTCCTCAAAAGTTACATTAACTTTTAAATGTTTAGAATTTATCCTTTGCTCAAATTTTATTACACATATTCTTATCAGCTCATTTATATCTATATCTGATATGACTAATTTTAACTTCCCTGATTCCATAGCAGATAAATCTAATAAATCATTTATAAGTCTTGATAATCTTTTAACTTCTTCAAAAGCTATGGTCAAATAATAATTTTCCTTGTCCTTAGGTATTACTCCATCCAGTATTCCACCTATGAATCCCTTTATAGAAGTTAATGGTGATCTTATTTCATGAGATACATTAGACATAAATTCTCGCCTTGTATTCTCTACCTCTTCAATGGAGTCTGCCATAATATTAAAGGATTTTGCAAGTTCTCCAACTTCATCCTCTGACTCTATTAATACTCTTTTTTCAACCTCGCCCTTTGAAATCTTTTTGGCTACATTATTTATATGAGCTAAAGGTCCTATTAGTATTTTTTGAGCGAAATAGTATATAAATATACTAGTCGTAACCACTGCCAGTAAAGCACATATCCATATTATGCTATATACTCTTCTTAATGGCTCTTTTATAAGATTTAAAGGAGTATGCATAAAAATAACACCTTTAAAATTATTATCCTTAAATATAGGTTTTAAATATATATAGGAAGGAAAATTAAATGGCTCAAAGAAACTTCCTTTTTTTTCAATAGTATTTCCAAACCTAAGCTCATCCATTTCCTTTATAGGTAAAGTTGTGAACAATAACTCCTTATATTCCTCTGATGATACTGCATATATGTATCCATAAGAATCTGCAAGTAAAATATTTGTTCCAAGAGCGTTTGATGTAAGGGCTAATTCTCTTTGAAGTCTACTTAAAGAGGAATCTTGCTTTTCATATAAGTAATTAGTAGCAGAAGTAGCAATACTACTTCCAACCTTATCAAGTTGAGACTTTCTTTCATTTAAATAGTAACCCTCAAACCATATAGATAAAAATGCTGCCATCATTATAAATGTAATACTAATTATGGCTGTAAAGACTACTATCATTTTTGATACAAGGCTATTTTTAATCACTTTTATTTACCCTCTTTTACTTAACCTCAAATTTATATCCTACACCCCATACAGTTTCAAGTTGCCAATTATTCCCTCCATGGAGTTTTTCTCTTAATCTCTTTATATGGACATCCACTGTTCTCGAATCCCCTGGATAATCATAGCCCCAAACTTCACACAGCAGTTGTTCTCTTGTGAAAACTCTATTCTTATTACTTGCTAAGTAATAAAGAAGTTCAAATTCCTTAGGTGGCATTTTAATTTCCTCATTCTTATAAACAACTGTATAAGAATTCACATCAACTGATAAATCAGAGAATACTAAAGCTTCTTTACCAGAGTTCTCTGAATTATATCTTCTCATAACTGCTTTTATTCTAGCTAAAAGTTCCTTTGGTTCAAAAGGTTTTACTATATAATCATCTGCACCAAGTTCAAGTCCTAAAACTTTATCAAAGGTATCTCCTTTAGCTGTTACCATTATAACTGGAGTTTCTCCTTCTCTTCTTATCCATTTTAAAACGTCTATTCCATCCATATATGGAAGCATTATATCTAGTAAAACTAAATCTGGCTTATATTCTAAAAATATTTCTTGTGCCTTCTTTCCATCATGGCATGTTTTAGTATCGTATCCTGAACTTTCTAAATACATTTTTATAACTTCACATATGTTTTCATCATCATCTACTACTAGAATTTTCCCTATGGTTCCTTCCATTTAAAATCACCTCATCTATTTTTTATTCTACCCAAGAAAATAAAATTTACTAAAAATAAATATTCAAAAAATTTAATAAATATGCTACAACTATTTTACCATGAAATAATGAAGAAACTATTACAATTATTTAATCATTTAAAAAACAAAGGGAATATATCAAAATTAATGCTGTATACATAAAGTTTTGATACATCCCCTTTTTAATATATATTTTTTATTTATTAATCTTCAAATAATTTACTTAATGGCACATCATCATATATTCTTCTTATAGCTTCAGCAAACATAGGTGCTACCGATAATGACTTGAATTTTTCAAGATCTCCTCTTTCTGGAAGATCTATAGTATTAAGCATTACAAGTTCTTTGATAGCTGAATCATTTATTCTTTCAAATGCTGGTCCTGATAAAACCCCATGAGTACAGCAAGCATAAACTTCTGTAGCTCCTAAATCTATAAGAGCATTAGCAGCATTTGCTATTGTACCTGCAGTGTCTATCATATCATCTATTAATATACAAGCCTTGCCTCTTATGTCTCCTATTATGTTCATTATTTCAGAAACATTAGCCTTTGGTCTTCTCTTGTCTATTATAGCTATAGGAGCATGTAATCTATCTGCAAATTTTCTTGCTCTTGTAACACTTCCAAGGTCTGGAGATACAACAACCACATCATCTCTATCTGCAAAACCTTTTTCTACAAAATGCTTTCCTAAAATTGATACTCCCATTAAATGATCTACTGGTATATTAAAGTATCCTTGTATTTGAGCTGCATGTAAGTCCATTGTAAGAACTCTATCCGCTCCTGCTGTTGTTAAAAGATCAGCAACAAGCTTCGCTGTTATTGGATCTCTTGACTTAGCTTTTCTATCTTGTCTTGCATATCCATAGTAAGGCATAACTGCAGTTATACGTCCTGCAGAAGCTCTCTTAAATGCATCAATCATTATTAATAATTCCATTAAGTTATTGTTTACTGGTGAATTAGTAGATTGAACTACGAAAACATCAGCTCCTCTTACAGTTTCCTTAATATTTACTGATATCTCTCCATCACTAAATGTTCCTATATCAGCTCCACCAACTTCTACACCTAATATATTAGCTATATCTTCAGCTAGCTTTGGGTGTGAATTTCCTGTAAATATTTTTATGTTTTTGCCATGGCTTATCATTGTATGAAGACCTCCTTAAATTTTGTTTGTCTTTGGCTAAAGGTTTATTTATTAAATCCTTTTTTTTCTACCCATCCTTTAATGTTAACCTGTTTAGCTCTAGCTACTGCAAGACTTCCTTCTGGAACTTCACTAGTTATAGTAGATCCTGCTGCTACATAGCTATTGCTTTCAATCTTTACTGGGGATACAAGGTTTGAATTACATCCAATAAAAGCATTATCCCCTACTATAGTTTTATTTTTATTTTTCCCATCATAGTTTACAACAACTGTTCCACAGCCGAAGTTACAACTACTTCCAACTTCTGCATCTCCTATATAGGTAAGATGAGATACCTTAGTGTTGTCTCCTATAATAGATTTTTTTATCTCAACAAAATCACCTATTTTAACGTTATTTCCAATAGTGCTTTCAGGTCTTATGTATGCAAATGGTCCTACAGTGGTACCTTCTCCAACCTTACTATCTAAAATAACAGAATTCTGCACTGTAACATTATTTTCTATTGTGCTATCACTTATTCTTGAATTACCATATATTATGCATCCTTCCTTTATAATAGTTTTACCCTCTATTATATTGTTAGGATATATTATAGTATCACATCCTATTTCCACATCTACACCTATATAAGTAGAACTTGGATCTATTAATGTAACACCATTTTCCATATGTATTTTATTAATTCTATGTCTTAATAATCTTTCAGCTTCTGAAAGTTGCACTCTTGAATTTATTCCTATAGTTTCTTCAAAATCTATAGCCATAGCTCCTACCTTATGTCCTGAATCCTTTAATATTCCTATTACATCTGTAAGGTAGTACTCCCCCTGAGCATTGTTATTATTTAATTTATCCAGGCTACTTAGAAGACTTTCTATATCAAAGCAATAAATAGCTGAATTTATTTCATTTATCCTTAATTCATTTTCTGAACAATCCTTATGCTCTACAATCTTTTCAACATTATTATTTTCATTTCTAACTATTCTTCCATAGCCTGTTGGATTATCTACTATAGAAGTTAATATAGTAGCTTTAAATCCTTCTTTAATATGAAGTTCTAGTAACCTCTCTACTGTGGATGCTTCTATTAAAGGTGCATCTCCAGCAAATACAGCTACTACACCTTTCTTATCTTTTAAGAACTCTTTAGAACACATAATAGCGTGTCCTGTTCCTAATTGCTTATCTTGAAAGGAATAACTAACTTCCCTAGACCTTGTACCATCTTTTACCTTGTCTGCGCCTTTTCCAACTATTACATTCACATCATCTATATGTGCTTTTCTCATGGTATCTATCACATGATTAACCATTTCTTTTCCACATACCTTATGTAAAACTTTCGGCGTGGTAGATTTCATCCTTTTTCCTTCACCTGCTGCTAATACAATAGCACATTTGATCATATTTGCACCTCTTTAAACCTTTTTATTTAAATAGAGTATACTATTTCCTATTACAATAAAAATATTGCACAACTTATATTATATTTTATATAAACTTCTTTTTCAACCTTAGTATTGCTATATATATTTGAATTAATGCAAAAAATAAAAAGGAGCTATATCTACTCCTTTTTATCGCATTACTCTATATTTTCTTTATCTTCTGGCTCTTCATTTTTAACTTTTTCATACTCATCAAAAATTGCCTTTTGAATTTTCTCTCTTGTTTCAGTGTTGATAGGATGGGCAATATCCTTGAATTCTCCGTCTGGAGTCTTTCTACTAGGCATTGCTATAAATAGTCCATTCTGACCCTCAATAACTTTTATGTCATGTACAACAAAGTCATTATTAAAGGTAACAGATACAATAGCTTTCATCTTGCCTTCTGAAGATATTTTTCTAATTCTAACATCGGTTATTTGCATTTGAAACCTCACCTCCAAGATGCTTTACTGAATAATATTCTCTATGAAAATGTGATTTCCTTCTTTTTTAATGAAATTTTTAGAAAATTTTATCTTTTAAAACATTTCGATACTGTGAACTCCGCCTCTCCTTTAACTACACCCTTAAAATCTATTATAGAATAATATCCATCTACTAATTTTTCATTCACTGTATAATCATCTATAAGTACTCCCATACCAACTAAATTGCTATCGAATTCCTTTAAAAGGTCCTTAATCCCAAGAGCCGTTCCACCTGATCTCATGAAGTCATCTATGTATAGACAATTACATCCTCTTTTTATAGATCTTTTAGCTAAGCACATGTTTTGAATATTTCCACTAGATCCAGTCACATAATTTATAGTAACAGTAGATCCTTCTGTAACTTTACTATCTCTTCTTACTATTATAAGTTCTACCCCTAAGTTCCTAGCCACTTCATAAGCAAGAGGAATACCCTTAGTTTCAACAGTCATAACGTAGTCTATATCCTTATGAGTAAAAAAGGTAGATAACATAAGTCCAGCTTTTTTTATGAACTCTGGACTGTACATAACATCCGTCATATAAACAAAATTACCTGGAATTATTCTTTCTTTTTCCATTAATAACTTGCATATATCTTCTGCAAATTTAAGCTTTAAATCTTCACTCATATTTGGTATAAACTTTATTCCTCCAGCTGCCCCTGATACTGTTTGAACCTTTCCAAGTGAAAGCTTTTCTAAAATTTCTCTAACTATTACTATATCTTCACTAACTGTAGATTTAGCAGCATTTAATAATTCAGAAAATACATTAAGACTAACAACCTTATTAGGGTTTTCGGAAAGAATTTTTGTTATAGCAACTACCCTGCTATTTCTTGAAAACTTCTCCATAATATCACCTACTAAAAAATTTAACATAATTACGAATTATCCCTATTAATTTATTGTGGATTATTCATGTTTTATTGTATTCTATATTAAACCTAATATCAAGTAAGTTACTTCTTTAGTTTTAATTATATTTTAAAAACCTATTCAATTAATATATTTTCCATTATATCACTGTATTTATGATACTATTTTAATTTTACTAATAATATATTAACTAAAAGAATTAAGTAAACGATAACAAGTATAGGATTTGTAACATTTTTCACATACCATATGGTAAAATATAGTTATGAAATTTTTAAATTAATCAATGAAAGGACTGCAACCTAAATGAGAAAATCGAATAAAATAACACCGTATAGTCTAGAACCCGGGATGACTCTTGCAAAAGATATCTATTTAAATGATGTAAAGATTGTAGGAGAAGGTATTGTCCTTAATGAAAAAATCATAAATAAAATAAAGACTCTTTATAACCTTTCGGATATATATATATTTGATGAAGTTGATGAATTAGAAAATGAGGCCATATCATCTAAAGCCTCAGATGATTATAAAATTACAGAAAAGACTTTAAAAACTGTTTCTATAAAAGCTAAAGAAATGTTTGATTCAGTAAAAAATACCTCTAAGATAAATCTTGCTGAAGTTCGTTCTATATCAGAAGATTTACTATCTAACCTTAAACATACAGGTCTTATCATTAAAAATATAACAGAAGATCGTAGAGAAAATTATTATGAATATAGACATCTTGTCAATGTTGCTGTTTTAAGTGCTCTCATGGCTAAATGGTTAGAATTATCTCAAAGAGAATCTCTACTTTTAATATATTCAGGATTTCTTCATGATATAGGAAAAAGTAAAATGCCTGAAAGCATATTATACAAATCTGGCCCTCTTACAACTAAAGAAAAGACCTTAATAAAATCTCACCCAATTAAGGGATATGACTTAGTTAAAAATATACAATTTTTAGACCCCTCTGTAGGTCAAGCTATTCTCCTTCATCATGAAAGATTAGATGGCTCCGGCTATCCTTTAGGATTGAAGGATAATAAAATCCCTATGTTTTCTCGTATAATCGCTATAGCGGATATTTTTGACTCTATGACATCCAATAGATGCTATAGAGCTAAAGAATCTCCATTAAAAGCTTTAGAGGTTATTAAAGAAGATTCTTATAAAAAACTAGATATGAAGCTTGCAAATGTTTTTATAAATAACATGTGCGACTACTATACAGGTGAGATCGCATTGTTAAGTGATGGTTCAAAGGCAAAAATAATAAAAATAGATCCTATTGATATTACTCATCCTCTAGTTAGTGTAAAAGATGAATTTATTGACTTAAAGGTAGAAAAAAGCCTAAATATAGTGGATATTTTATAATTTATGTATTCATTTATATTAAATATGTATATAATTATTAAATGAATAATTTAATCAAGAGGAGTGAGATCATTGTCTTTTGACTTTTTAAAGGATAAAAATAAGAAAATACATTTTATAGGAATTGGTGGAGTAAGTATGAGCGGACTTGCCGCCGTGCTTTTGAATAATGGATATAAGGTATCTGGATCTGATAGAAGCTCTTCGAATATAACTGAAATATTAGAAGAAAAAGGCTGTGAAATATATATAGGCCATGATAAAAATAATTTGAAGGATGTATCTCTAGTAGTATACACTGCTGCTATCTCTTCTGATAACCCTGAACTTATATATGCTAAAGAAAATAATATAGCTCTTATGGATAGAGCTGAATTTCTAGGTCTTATTATGAAAGGACATAAGTATAATGTGGCCATATCCGGTACCCATGGTAAAACATCTACTACTTCTATGATATCCCACATAACTTTAGAAGGAAATTTAGACCCAACTATTCTAGTTGGTGGAAACTTAGATATTATAAATGGAAACTTTAAAATAGGAAATAGTGAGTATTTTATAACTGAAGCTTGTGAATATAAGGAATCATTCTTAAAGTTCTATCCTTATATAGGAATAATTTTAAATATAGATGCAGATCATCTTGACTATTATAGGGATATAGAACATATTGAGGAAGCGTTTAAGAAATTTGTTAGTCTAATTCCTGAAGATGGTTATGCCATAGGATGTGCTGATGATTCTAGAGTAGTAAAGGTTCTAAAAGGTGCAAAATGTAATACATTAACTTATGGAATTGAGAATGGGGACTTAATAGCTAAAAACATTGAATTCCTGGGTCATGGTTCTAAGTTTGATGTTTTCTTTAAAGGAGACTTATTATTTAATATATCCTTAAAAGTACCTGGAAAGCATAATATTCTTAATGCATTAAGTGCTATTGGCGCTTCATTAGTCCTTAATATCCCTAATGAAGCTATAGTATCTGGTCTTAAGAATTTTGGAAATGCTCATAAAAGATTCGAATTCAAAGGGGAAAAGGATAGTGTAACGGTAATTGATGATTATGCACATCATCCATCTGAAATAAAAGCTACCTTAGAATCCGTTAAAAATATGAACTACAACAAAATATATTGTGTGTTCCAACCTCACACCTATACAAGAACCCACAGTCTATTTAATGATTTTGTAGAGAGCTTTAATGATTGTGATGAATTAATACTTCTTGATATATATGCTGCGAGAGAAAAAGATACTGGAATTGTTAGTTCAGAAATGTTAGGAGATAAAATTAGAGAAAAAGGACTTAAATGTATAAATGCTAAAAGTCATGAAGATGCCATGAAATATGTGTCTTCTAAGTTAAACAAAGGAGATTTACTTATCACTGTAGGAGCTGGTGATGTAGTTAAAGTTGGAGAAATGTTCCTTAAATAATAACCCTTTAAAAACATCTGATATGGTACAGAATATTCTATTAATTAAATATTTTTTATTGACATTATTTTGTAATGATAATATTCTATTAATGTAAGATAAAACTTATTAATAAATTTTAAAGAAGGAGGTAGGAAAAATGTTAAAAATGAAATTTAAGACTCTATTAATCGCTGGAAATTTATTTTTAAATAATAGCCCTATCTTCTTTGGTAACAGTGAATTTTAAAAAGGAGGTAGGACCTATGTTAATTATGTTATTAAATAATAGTTCATCTTTAAAACTTAATAATTATAAAACAGGTGTTAACCCTATCTTCTTTAGTGGTACTTTTTTATAACATTTAAGTACCCTTATGATGGTGCGTAAAAGTATGGGGTTCTCACTCCATGACTTTTATATAAAAACTAAGAATTTTATGGTCATGGTTAATCTTATGTTTTCATAAGGCATATCCATGGCCTTTTTGTGTCCCTAGGGCTAATATGCCCTTATGCAAAATATTAGATTATCCTAAAATAAGATTCTTCAATCTGAAAGGTCATGGTTTAACCTTGTGTTTCACAAGGTTATTCATGGCCTTTTCTTTTCTAAAAAGGAGGTCTAGACATTGAAAAAAATTTTTAATTATCTTTGGAAGTATAAGCTTCTAGTATTCATACCTACCCTATTCATGATTCTGAATATAGTGTTAGATATGATAAATCCAATTCTTATGAAGGAGTTAGTAGATAAGGTCATTATAGGAAAAAATATGTCCTTACTTCTTGAAATATCCTTCTGGTTAATAGCAATTACCTTAAGCCGTGCTATATTGGGATATTTTAAGGAATATATCTTTGATATTATGGCTAGCAGGGTGAATGTGGACTTAAAGTATGATTTATTTAATCACATTCAAAGTCTTCATTTTAAGTATTTTGATAATATGAACACTGGTGAGCTTATGTCAAGAATAGGTGAAGATATAGATAATATATGGAGAACCTTATCCTTTGGACTTAGGATATTCATTGAGAATATTATCTACTTTATATTTGCTTCTGCATTTTTATTTTATCTAAATTGGAAACTAGCTTTAGCCTGTATATCCATAATGATTCCTATTGGTTTTTTAGCTCTAAAGCTAGAGAAAAAAGAAATGGAAACTTACGATAAAATAAGTGACCATAATGCAGAGATGAACACAGCAGCACAAGAAAATATTGCTGGAGTTAGGCTTGTAAAAGCTTTCGCAAGGGAAAAGCATGAAATTTTAAAATTCCTTAAAATGAATAAGGTAAATCATAAGCTTAACATGGATCAAGCAAAGATTTTGGGTAAATACTATCCCCCTATAGAGTTCTTAACAAATTTATCCCTTGTAATTATGATTGCTCTTGGTGGATATTTTGTAATAAAAAAGGAAATGTCTATAGGTGCTCTTGTAGCCTTTAACGGTTATATATGGAACCTAATATGGCCTATGAGAATGCTTGGTTGGCTTACTAACATGTTAGCTCAAAATAAAGCTTCTTGTAGTAAAATCCTAAAGATTTTTGACACTAAACCAGACATTGATGTTTCTAAATATTCTAAGAATTTAGAAAGAGTCTCTGGAAATATAGAATTTAGAAATGTATCTTTTAAATATAATGATGAAGTAATATTAAAAAATATAAATCTTAAGATACCTTCCGGTTCTAATGTGGCCATTATGGGAACTACAGGATCTGGTAAATCCAGTCTTATAGGACTAATAGGAAGATATTACGATGTGTTTCAAGGTGAAGTCCTAGTTGATGGAGTTAATGTTAAGGAATTAAACCTAAAAACTTTAAGGAACTCTATGTCTATAGTTCCTCAAGATACATTCCTTTTCTCAGATACCATATCTCAAAACATTAAATTTGGTAAGAGAGATGCAAGTGAGGAAGAAATAATAAAGGCATGCACACTAGCATGTGCAACTGAATTTATAGATGAACTAGAAGATGGTTATTCAACTGTTGTAGGTGAACGTGGTCTTGGGCTTTCTGGGGGACAAAAGCAAAGACTATCTATAGCTCGTGCATTAGTTCGTAACTCTTCAATATTAATATTGGATGATTCCACATCTGCCTTAGATATGGAAACAGAATTTAAACTCTTAAAAAATCTTAACAACAATAAGTCATCTAACACCACCTTTATAATAGCTCATAGAATATCTGCTGTTAAAAACGCTGATATCATATTATTTATGGAAAATGGAGAAATAGTAGAAAGAGGTACCCATGAAGAACTATTAGCTATTAAGGGTAAGTATTATGAAATCTATTGTGAACAATTTAAGGATTTTAATTTAGATGAATTTATCAGTAATGAAAATAAAAAAGAGGTGGTATAATGGCTAGAAATTCAGTAAGACAGGATGAGTCTTCAATTCATCATTCTAAGTCTTATATTATAAAAAGATTATTAGGATATCTAAAACCTTATAGTCTTAAAGTATTTATTGTTATTTCTCTCATGGTTTTTGTAATGATATGCGGACTACTAAATCCATATTTATTAAAAGTAGCTATTGATGAGAATATACAAGATTCTAATGTAAATGGTCTTATATATATTGCAGCTTTATTAGTAGGCTTAAACTTTTTAGGAATGATTGCTTCTAAGAAGAGAATTATAATGATGTCAGAGGTTACTAATAAAATCTTAGTAAGTATAAGAGATGAACTTTATACTCATATACAAAAGCTTTCTTTCTCTTTCTTTGACAATAGACCCGTTGGAAAAATCCTTGCCCGTGTTATGGGAGACGTAAATTCTCTTCAAGAACTTTTTTCAACCTCTATAACAAGTTTAGTTCCTGAAGTTTTAAATCTTCTTTGCGTAACTGTAGTAATGTTTTATCTTAATTACAAATTAGCACTGGCTGCTATTATAATTCTTCCTCTATTATTTGTATCTTTATTCTCTATAGAGAAATATGGTACTAAGAGGTGGATCAAGTATAGACAAAAACGTTCTAACCTTAATGCTTTTACCCACGAAGATTTTTCTGGTATTAAAATAATTCAAAGCTTTGCTAATGAAAAAAACACTTCAAAAAACTTTAATGAATTAGTTAATGAAATGATGAATTCTTTTAATCATTGTATTAAGCTAAATGACTTGTTTTGGCCACTGGTTGAACTTTCTTGGGGATTTGGTTCTGTTATAGTTTACTGGGTTGGAGCGAGACTTATAATAAAAGATGATATTTCTGTAGGTACTCTTATAGCCTTTTCTTGGTATATAACAATGTTCTGGAGACCTATAATGAATATATCAAACTTCTACAATACTTTAATAACCAACTTTGCTGCTGGAGAAAGAATCTTTGAAATAATGGATATAAACCCTGATATCGTAAATAGTGAATTAGCAATTAAAATGCCTGTTATTAATGGTAATGTAGAATTTAAAAATGTAACCTTTGCTTATGATGAAACTCCTGTGCTTCACAATGTGAACTTCAAGGTAAAGCCTGGTGAAAGCATAGCACTGGTAGGACCTACTGGAGCTGGTAAAACTACAATAATAAATCTTATTAGTAGATTCTATGACACTACTGAAGGAGAAGTATTAATAGATGGTCTCAATGTTGAAAATGTAGATATATCCTCTTTAAGAAGTCAAATGGGGATTATGCTTCAGGATACATTCTTATTCTCTGCAACCATTAAGGAAAATATAAAATACGGAAAACTTAATGCAACAGATGAAGATGTAATAAAAGCTGCTAAGGCTGTAAATGCTCACGACTTTATAATGAGCCTTGAAAAAGGATATGATACAGAAGTTAATGAACGTGGATCAAGACTTTCTGTTGGTCAAAGACAACTAATATCCTTTGCTCGTGCATTACTTGCTAATCCTAGAATATTGATATTAGATGAAGCTACTTCTAATATAGACACTTACACAGAAATTCTAGTTCAAAAAGGAATAAACAAACTCTTGCACGGAAGAACTTCCTTTGTTATCGCTCATAGATTATCAACCATAAGAGATTGTGATAAGATAATGGTTATTGATAATGGAAATATATGCGAAGCTGGTTCTCACGAAGAGCTTATAAAACTTAAAGGAAAATATTATGATCTTTTCACTGCTCAATATAAATTCCTTAAGGAGGGAGCTTAAAATTGATACAATACAAGTATATATGTGATGATAGCTTAAAAGAAAATATATGCTCTAGGGTATTAAATAGCTTACCAAATTGGTTCGGCATAGAAGAATCCACTAAATACTATATAAATAAAAGCAAAGATATGCTATTCTATAGCGCTTATGATAATAAAACTCCTGTAGGCTTTGTCTCAATAAAAGAAAATAATCCTCATACTGCTGAAATTTTCTGCATGGGAGTATTAGAAGAATACCATAATAAAAAAATAGGTACTACATTACTAAAATATATTCACCATCATCTGCGGTGTAATAAGTATGAATTTCTTATGGTTAAGACTCTAGGGCCTTCTCATAAGGATCCTTATTATAAAAAAACACGAGGTTTCTATGAAAGTATAGGTTTCTCTCCCTTAGAAGAAATAAAAGAAATATGGGGTGAAAACTGCCCTTGTCTTATAATGGTTAAATCTCTTCATCATGAGGAAAATTATTTATAAGACCAACAAGAAAATAATTCTCTATATAGGGTTTTACCTCAAAATCCATTTTATATAACCATTGTAACTTAACCCTAAATAGATTGAATTATTCTTAAAGTTCTATATAAACTTTAAAACTTCTAGCTAATTAATATAACAGAGCCCTGCAATTTTAAAAATTGTGG
>NZ_JBFNEO010000061.1:0-13807 GCF_040797585.1 Clostridium sp. | reverse complement strand
CTCTTTGTTTATGGATTCTAAGAAGAACCCTCCCACTATATTAGAAAATTCATCATTAAATTTAGGTTCTCTCTCAAAGTCTATAGTTGAGTTAAACTCTATATTCTCTCTACTTATATCATTTAATCTTGAGAAAGCTCTTACTAAAGTATCTCCATACTCATCCATTCTCTCTATATTATCACTTCTAAAAATATAACTCATTATGGTGTCACAGGGTCTCTTAAAGTCTATAGCTACTCCTATACTACTTTTCATTCTTGTGGAAAATATATCGTATATAATCTTAGATAAAAGGGCTTCTGATTGAGACTTCCTTATAACTGGATTTGTTGTATTTGATTTATTAAATTGATTATATATTATAAGAAGCTGATGATCTATCATGGCTAGGTTATTCTTAATAGATCCCATTATATCCTTTAAAAAATTATCTGCCAGCATATAATTATAGTTTTTATATATTATTCTATGCTCTATTTCTCCCCAAAATATATTAACAAGTGATTTTATTTGAAGTTCAAAATTAATAGCCTTACTGTCCTTCTCATATCTTCCGTCAATTTTATAAATCTTAAATCCATTCTTTTGTTTTTGAGGTTGTTTTTCATTTAGGTCTAATCTTATACTCTTATTGCTTTTATTATAGTAAAATCCATCCTCATCTATATTAGTAAAATAGCTAGTTAACATATTATATATTGAAGTTTCATCCTCTATAAATCTACACTCAATTCTTATTCCTATAAGATCTGATAAGTTTTCAAAAAATTCTAGTGGAGTTTTATATACATTATAATAGCTATATCTTAAGATTTTTTCTTTTAAACTATTAGGTGTTTTAACTCTTGAATTAATATTAATATACCCCTCACTATGTTCAAGAACTTCCTCCTCAAAAAATTCTGATAACTCTTTTGAAACATCATCTAGATTCTCAAAATTAATTTCTAAGTTATTTAGAACCTCATCTATAAAATCAAACATCTCTAATGCCATGATATTCCCCCTGAATTTATATATTTATAGGATTATATATTATTCTCTTCACTACCTTTAGTTTATATAATTTTTATGTATTTATAAACATGTTTTCTTCCTTTTATATATAAATTAACATTAAGTTATAAAATTATTTTTATTTTAAACTATATCTAAAGATGTTTTATTAATTTTTTCTAAATTCTTTTAAACTCTTTATTTATATCTACTTAAAAATTATATAGAACGAATCTTCCTTAAGATAGTCTTCTTTCCACTATCTTAAGGTTAGATGAGTTAATCTAGGGGCGTAGCAGCTGTTATCCTCCATCTTTTAAGAGGATGGAGGTGTTACAGCTCCTAGCCATCAGATAAAGACAAAAATGGATTAACACTAATTCTTCTTAGTATTAATCCATTTAAGTTTTTTTAAGATAAAATCATTGAAAATATTCTTATATTAGTGATTAACTTTTACTTCAGTCCAAACATCATCATATAGTTTGAGTTTATCACCTAAGTCCTCATAATTTTCACTTTTATCTAGTATTTCTTTTGGTAAATATGCGTTCTTATTATTTCTTATATGTTCTGGTTGAGCCTTTTGAGCTTCCTTATGAGGAGTTGTATAACCTACTAAAGATGCATTTCTTAAAGCTGAATCCTTCTCACACATAAAGTTTATAAACAGTTCTGCTTCTTTTTTATTCTTAGCTCCCTTTGGAATAGCTAAAGAATCTACCCAGAAATTAGCTCCTTCCTTTGGAACCACATATTGAAGATGTGGATACTCATCTTGAAGATTTAACCCTTCTCCTGACCATATAACAGCTAGTGCTCCATCTCCTGCTATCATCCTATCTTTAACCTCATCTTGTATATAGGCAAGTACCAGTGGCTTTTGCTTAATAAGCTCTTCCTTAGCTCTATTAAGTTCTTCTTCATTAGTGGTATTTAGGGAATATCCAAGTCTTTTTAATGTTAATCCTATGGCATCCCTTTGAGCATCTAACATAAATATTTGCTTTTTATATTTTTCATCCCATAGTATGTCCCAACTATCCACAGGTTCCTTAACCATATCCTTATTGTATAATATGCCTATAGTTCCTGACATATATGGAACAGAATACTTGTTCTCTGGATCAAATGATCTTCCAAGAAAAGATTCATCTATCTCCTTAAAATTAGGTATATTATTAAAATCTATTTCTTCTAATAAATCTTCTCTTACCATCTTTTGAACCATATAATCTGATGGTACAACTATATCATAATTTGTTTTTCCTGACTTTACTGATAAGTACATGTCCTCATTGGTATCATAAGTAGAGTAAGTAACTTTTATATTATACTTATCCTCAAATTCTTTAATTAAATCCTCGTCTATATTTTCTCCCCAGTTAAGCACCTGAAGGGTTGGTTGCTTGTTACAAGATATAAAACCAAATGTGAAAATTATAATAACACATATAATACCTAGTAATTTAAAGGTCTTTTTCATTATTATGCTCCTTTCTTATATAATGTATATTAACTAGGTATTAATAATATAACATTTATGTAAGAATTTCAAGTTTTACTAATAAAAAATACTAAATAATATTATTTATTAGTAAATTTATCTTGTTTTAGAATTCTTTCATATCTACCATATATAAGTATAGAAAGTACAGTAAATACTACTGGTCCTCCAATCATCCAGAGAGTGGAAGCTAAATCCCCTCTCATAGCTGGCTCTATTATGGTGAAGAAATTAGCAAAACCAACCACTGCAGTAACAATCACTGAAGCAATTAAGCCGCTATTATAAGATTTATAAACTTCAAAGGGCTTTACTATATGTTTTTTCTTCTTAAAGGATGCAAAAGCTCCTGCCAGAAAAAGATAAGGCAGCGTCATAGCTACATTAGTCATAAGTACTAATTTAGAAAAGAATTCTGATGCTCCTTCTCCTCCAAAAGATACTGCCAAAATAATGACTATTACTATTCCCCCTTGGAGTTTCATAGCGTTTATTGGCATCCCCTCTTTAATTTCTCCTATTTTACTTGGCCATAACTTCTTTGGGGTTCCTTCTATTAATTGTTTTAATGGGGCATAGGCTAAGGTAAAAAAAGCTCCAGTTAGAGCAAGGAACATTGAGAGTCCAACAAACCTAGCAACCCATGCTCCTAAAATTAATGATGAAGCCTGGCTTAAGTTAAGTGCTCTTCCTATTTCAAAACCTAGATTCTTCATAATTACATAGGCCACATTCCCCATATGAACATTATTACCTGATAATGCATTATCCCAATTAATAAATATACCACATAGGAATATTCCAAGGGCATAACCTATGGATATTACTATAGCTCCTATAGTAAGTCCCTTTGGAAAAGTGACCTCTGGATTTTCCGTTTGATCAACTAGTCCTCCTACAACCTCTATTCCTCCAAAAGCGAATATTGCAAAAACTAAAAATGATAACATAGCAATAGAAGTTTGATAAGATGGATGTGGAGATTTTATTAAGTCTAGAGTCCCTTGTATAGGTTGAGCTAAAACTCCTTTATTAGCTATAAAAACTATTATTGAACCTAAAAGTAATAATACATTTAATAGTGCTACTGCAGCTCCACCTATGGATGTAACCTTTGTAATTTTCTCCAGACCTTTAGATGCAGTAAATGTAACAACTATTATCCAAATAACTCCAAGTATTCCCAAGGTTTGAGTTGAATTTAACCCAAATATAGTCCAAGTTGATGTATTATCCTCACCAAATATAGTGTTGGATAACGGAATCCAAATAGCTGATGATATGTTAACCATCCATATTATATAGGATGCATACCACATAAAGGTTCCGATAAAAGCATATTTAGGGCCCACAGACTTATCCATCCATGAATATATTCCACCTTTTTCATTCTTAAACGCTGCTCCATACTCTGCCATCATAAATGCATAGGGTATGAAAAATGTTAAAGCAGATAATATAAACCACGGTATAGCTCCATACCCCATAAGATAAAAAGACCTTGGCATATTAGCAAATCCAAATACTGATGTAAAAATCATAAGAATTAATGGTACTAGTTTTAACTTCCCATAGCTTTTCTCATTATTAGACATTTTTATTCCCCCTAACTAAAATTTGAAATATTAAAATTATAAAAACTATTTTTCATATAGATGTGCAACATGGTATTTTAATACTTAATAGGCTATAAATCATGTTAGATTGAAGTTTAGATTAATGGATGATGTGGTTTCTCTATATGATGTAACATCAAAATTTTTTCTTTATTAATTATGACTTTTTCCTTGTTTTTATAATTTTTATGAAGAATTATATTCTAAATATATCTTCTTAATAAAAGCTTTATATTATACAGTAATATTTTAGTAAGATCTCATAAAGATTAAGTTTATTGAATTTCACTAGGTAAACTTTAAAACAACTTAACTATAATAATCATAAAAATAGACCTTATCGCCAAACTTTTGGTAATAAGGTCTACTTTTTAAACTTTTCTCTATTTAAGATTTTTTAACTAAGTAAAAACTCTGCTAGCAATATTTACTGCTTCTTTTGCATCCTTAGCATAAAAATCTGCTTCAATAAGTTTTGCATAATCAGGATTTAGAACTGCTCCCCCAACCATAACCAAAGAATTAAGATTTTCCTCTCTTAACCTTTTAATAGTCTTTTCCATACTTTTTACTGTAGTTGTCATTAAAGCGCTAAGCCCAACTAATTTTATATTTTCTTTCTTAACTCTGTCCACAATCTCTTCAACAGGCACATTTTTTCCTAAATCTACTATTTCAAATCCGTAATTTTCTAATATTACCTTTACTATATTTTTTCCTATATCATGAATATCTCCTTCTACTGTAGCTAAAAGAATCTTTCCCTTACTTATAGAATCCTTATTATTTTTTACTAAACTTTCTTTTATAGCTTCAAAGGCTCCTTTTACCGTTTCACTACATTGTATTAACTGTGGGAGGAATATCTTTCCCCTTTGAAAGTCCTCCCCAACTTCATCTAGTGCTGGAATTAATTCTTCATTTACAATAGAAATCTCATCTTTAATTTTTAAAAGTTTCTTTGCCGCCTCATAGGATTTATCTTTAAAGCCCCTTTTTATTATCTCTTTTATATGTATCTCTCCATCTTCTTTATTCTTATCTTCTTTATGGTATTCTATATTAGAATATTTATTAATAAATTTTTCCCCACCCTTATCTTCATTATTTAATAGCTTAAAAGCATTTATTATATTTAACATTTCCTCATCTTTAGGATTTATTATTGGAAGATCTAATCCTTTAGTTAAGGCCATAGAAAGAAAAGTCTTATTTATAAGCTCTCTATTTGGTAGTCCAAAAGATATGTTAGAGACTCCTAAGGTTGTTTTAACTCCTAAATTATTTTTAACCATTTCCATGGCCTTTAAAGTTTCCATAACCTCTTTTTGATTAGTAGAAGCTGTCAGTGTTAAACAATCTATTATTATGTTATTCTTTTCTATTCCATACTCTTCTGCTATTCTTACTATTTTTTCTGCTATTTTATATCTATCATAAGCCTTTTCTGGTATTCCCCTTTTATCTAAAGTAAGTCCAACTACCATAGCACCATATTTCTTTATTATAGGAAGTATTTCTAAAAGCTTACTTTCCTCTCCATTAACAGAGTTTACAATGGCTTTTCCATTATATATTCTAAGAGCTTCTTCTATAACTTCTCCATCACTAGAATCTATTTGAAGAGGTACATTTATAATGGCTTGTATTTCTTCTATTACGCTTTTCATCATAGCCTTCTCATCAATATCTGGAAGCCCTACATTTACATCTAGTATATTAGCCCCTCTTTCTATTTGTTCTATAGCTTCTTTTAATATATAATCCATATCTTGATTTTTTAAAGCTTCCTTAAATAGCTTCTTACCTGTAGGATTTATTCTCTCTCCTACAATATTAACCCCATTAATAAGTACAGCTTTTGATGAACTACATACTCCTATAATACTCTTTTTTATTAATTCCTTAGGTTTTCTATTCTCTATAATCTTAGTAACTTCTCTTATAAATTCATCTGTGGTGCCACAACATCCTCCTACTATATTAACCCCTTTAAGAACTAAAGCCTCCATAAATATCCCAAACTCTTCTTTACTTATGTCATATATAGTCTTTCCCTCTCTAAATATAGGAAGCCCCGCATTAGGCTGTATGATTAGTGGAGTAGAAGAATATTCTGTAAGTTCGTCTACAAGAGGTAACATCTCGTAAGGTCCTAAGGAACAATTTATCCCTAAAGCATCTACTCCTAATCCTTCTAAGGTCATCACCATGGATAAAATATTAGTTCCTGAAAAGGTTCTTCCATCCTTTTCAAAAGTCATAGTTATAAATACTGGAATATCCGAATTTTCTTTCACTGCAAGAACAGCTGCCTTAGCTTCTAATAGATCTGTCATAGTTTCTATAAGGATAATATCCACTCCATACTTTACTCCTATTTCTACTTGTCTCTTAAATAGATCATAAGCTTCATTAAAACTTAAAGTCCCCATAGGCTTTAAAAGTTGTCCTAATGGTCCTATATCTAGGGCTATATACACGTCACTGTTCCCTCTAGCTTCCTTTGCATTTTTAATAGCCCATGATATTATTTCTTCATCAGAATACCTAGAATCCTTAAGTTTTAACTTATTTGCTCCAAAGGTGTTAGTTGTTATAACCTTCGCTCCTGACTCTATATAACTTTTATGAACATCTATTACTTTATCAGGAGATACTATATTGAGCTCCTCTGGCAGCTCCCCAAGCTTTAGCCCCTTATTCTGAAGCATAGTTCCCATAGCTCCATCAAAAATTAATATATTATTTTTTATATACTCTTTAACCTCCACAGGTTACCCCCACCTTCCTGAAATTACAGTCTTTCTTTCGTATACAAGTTTCACATCCTCTTTTACCTTTATCTATCTCCCCCTTAGAAATCCCTATAATGGCAGTTACAGATTTTCTCGGAATTAATAAGTTATGTCTAGATGCAGTAAGCCCAATGGTTCTCTCTCCATTTAATACCCTTAAAAACTTTCCTTGAATATCTATAGTTAAATCTCCATAACCTGGACTATATCTCCAGGTTATGGTATTACCTAACTTTTCTTCTTCATTTTTAATAATATCCTCTAAATAGTCACAATACTCCTCCACTAAAGTTGTGGCACAAGCATCCAAAATTAATGCCCTTGTTAAATTAAATCTTTCATAATAAGCTATCTTTTTATCCACGTCAGCACCTAATGTCACTGCCATTAAATATGCTTTACTACATTCCCTTAAATGAGAATATATACTCTTTCCCTGAAGAGTTAAGTCCACTTCCTCTAAAATAACATTGCCATGACTTAATGTAATGGAATATTTATTATATACTCCTTTTATCCTAGCTATTTTCTCAATATCTTTAATCTCTTCATCTATAATTTCATTTAATTCCTCAGACAATTCCTGTCCTCTATATCCTAAATATCTCAAAACCTCTTGTTTATCTATATTAAAACTAAAATTATTCATTATCCTCACCATATATATTTAGTGAAAAGCCCTGACTTAACACAAGTTTTGTATATTCCTTAGCTCCGAATAAAGATAAATCTCTATAATTTCCACATTGAAGTTCATTAGCTGCCGGAATTTCAGTGGCATTTAATACAGATTCTAAAGAACTCTCTAATGCACTCTTAACTTTAGCTGGATCACCCTCTCCCCAAAGTATTAAATAAAATCCTGTTCTACATCCCATAGGTGATAGGTCTATTACCGTCTCTCCTAAACTCTCTCTTAAATATCCTGCTAATAAATGCTCAAGTCCATGGAGAGCTCCTGTTGGTATTGACTCTTTATTTGGCTGGGTAAATCTTAAATCAAATTTACTAACCTTATCCCCTTTTTCTCCTTGAAGTACACAACACTTTCTAACATAAGGTGCCTTTACTTTTGTGTGATCTAACTGAAAACTTTCTACCTTTTGCATTTTTTATTCCTCCTTGCATAATATATCTAAAAATAAATATTTAATTAAATTAACCTGTTGTATTATTAAAAATGTAAAATTATTGAACATCCATAGATATAAAATCTCCAAACTCAATTTTCCAATAGGTTGAAAAGCATGTACTTAAAGTTTAGTTACAAATAACATAAATAAAAAATTCAACTATTTTGGATTTTAAATCAATGGGTATAAATAGTAAATTATATAGCAACCTTGCTATTTATAGAATTTAATATAGTGTTTAAATTTTCACTTATCTTAGTTGCCACATAAACATTATTCATAGTATAAAGATGAATTCCTTGAACTCCACTAGAAACTAAATCTACTATTTGCTCTGTAGCATAAGCTATGCCTGCTGCTTTTAATGCTTCTTTATCATGTTCATATTTATCCATAATCTTTATAAACTTTTTAGGAATATTAACCTTGCAAAGACTTGCTATTCTATTAATCTGATTCTTATTTATTACTGGCATAATTCCTGCTTGTATTGGAACGTTTATTCCCCTGTTATAGCACTTATCTAAATATCTTAAGAATATTTCATTATCAAAGAATAGTTGAGAAATGAAGGAATCTGCCCCTGCCTCTAACTTTCCCTTAGTATTTTCTAATTCTTTTTGTATATCTTTATTCTCTGCATGCCCTTCTGGATAACAGGAAGCTACCACATTAAAATTCCCTTTTGATTTTATATAATTTATAAGTTCATATCCATATTTAAAATCACCCTTGGTATTCTCATCATTCCTAATATCTCCTCTTAAAGCTAATATGTTTTCTATATTATTTTCCTTTAATTCTTCTAGAATAAAATCTATTTCTTCTTTTCTAGATCCTATACAAGTTAAATGAGCTAATGACTCTTTCCTGCAAGAATTCTTTATATATGATGATAATATGCTAGTTTTATTATTTTTAAGACTTCCTCCAGCTCCATAGGTTACACTTAAAAAATCTGGATTAAGGTCAGTAAGTTTATCTAAAGCCCCATATATACTTTCTATAGGAGTTATATCCCTTGGAGGAAAAACCTCAAAAGAGAAAACTACTTCCTTTTCCTTAAACTTTTTACTTATATTCATATTAAATTCCCCCTAAAATGTTACTTATCTTTTAGTTCTGCAACTTCTGCTGGTTAATTTCTATAATTAATTTTGGGAGAAAGATAAAAAAATAAGAGCCTAAAGGATAATCCTTTAGGCTCTTTATCTACACCTTAAGCTTCCCTTATCTTTCAGCAATGCTGCAGGATTTAGCACCTTACATATATTCATAAAAATATATATTGGTTGCCGGGCTTCATCGGGCCAGTCCCTCCACCTCTCTTGATAAGTTATTCAGTTTTTATTTTAAGAATAATTATACAACTTTATTATTATTTTTCAAGGGTAAATTTATATATTTTTTTATTTTTCACTATAAACTTTAATAAAATATATAGATTTTTTAACACAAAATTTATTTTATGCCTTAGTTAAAACCTATAATTTTCAAGACTTAAGCCTATGTATAAGTAAATATTAAGTTAAAGATTATATAATTTTTTATACTTAAATATATTTAAAAAAATTAATATTTTTCTAAAAGTAAATATTTTTAAGTATTATTTTATTGTCACTTTATCCTAGGAAAGTTATAATATAAATATCCTTATTAATTACCAAAAGTATATTCTATTTAAATAATAAGTGTATGCTATTTATAGGGTTTTATTTATAATTGTAGTATAATGGAGGTGCATATTTTGAATAAGCTATTAAAAGAAGCTGATATGTGTTATAAATGTAAGAATGCAAAATGCAGTAGTAACTGTCCTGTAAACACCCCAATTCCAGAAATTATTCAATTATTTAAAGAGGGTAAACTTGAGGAAGCAGGTGAAATTTTATTTAATAATAATCCTCTTTCCGTAGTGTGTGCATTAATTTGTCCCCATGAGAAACAATGCTTTGGCAATTGTATAAGAGGAATTAAAGGTGATCCTATACCATTCCATGAAATGGAATATATTATATCAAATGAATTCCTTGGAATAAAGACCTTTACTCAAAAAGAAAAGCTTAATAAAAAAGTAGCAATTATAGGCTCTGGTCCTGCTGGTATAACCATTGCTTTTAAATTAGCTCTTAAGGGTTATGATATAACTTTATTTGATGCTCATGATGAAATTGGAGGGGTTCTAAGATATGGTATTCCAGAATTTAGACTTCCAAAGGATATTTTAGATAAAATTAAAACTTTTTTACTTCAACTTGGAGTTAAAATAAGACCAAATACCTTAATAGGTCCTGTTATTACTTTAGATGATCTTAAAAATGATGGGTATGAATCTATATTTATAGGTACTGGAGTATGGAAGCCTAATAAATTAAACCTAAAGGGTGAAAGTCTTGGACATGTTCATTACGCTATAGATTACCTAAAAAACCCTAAGGTATATGACTTAGGAAATAGGGTTTGTGTCATAGGTGCTGGTGATGTAGCTATGGATGCTGCTAGAACAGCTTTAAGACAAGGTTCAAAGGAAGTGTACATATTATACAGAAAAGATTTTGAAGACATTCCTGCTACAAAGCATGAACTTAACATGGCTAAGGAAGAAGGAGTTAAATTTGAACTCTTAAAATCCCCTATAGAGATTACTGATGAAGGGGTTAAATACTTAGAAGTCAATAAATACCTAGATGAAAATGGAAAAGTTGTGATTTCAACTATAGATGGTAGTGAAGGTATTTTTAAGGCAGATAGTGTAATAATCTCCGTAAGTCAAGGACCTAGAGCTAATATCGTTTCTAATACCACTGGTCTTGAAATAAATAAGTGGGGACTTTTAATTACAGATGATGTTGGTAACACAACAAAAGAAGGGGTTTTTGCTAGCGGTGATGTGGTAACTGGAGCAAGAACTGTAGTTGAAGCTGTTAAATACTCTAAAAAAGTAGCTGAAGCTATGGATGAATATATGCAAAGAAAAAAATAATTATTTGCTTTAAATAAATACCCAATAGAATGAATTAATATTCTATTGGGTATTTATAATTATATTAATATTTATTTTTTAAATATACCAAAAGGCTTTCCTACTGGTAAGAATACTCTTCCAAAATGAGTGTTAAGTACTGCCGCACCACATCCATAAAAGGATAATAATGATATTATAAGTTCTGAATAAGCAGCTATGTGATGACCTAATTCACTCATTATTCCTAATGAATTCATACTTAGTCCTAAGAATAAAAAATCTATGAAAAAGAATATTAAAAATAATACCTTATGAGTTTCCATAGCACCTATAGTCATAAACACAGTGAATATTAAATATCCAAGGAAAGCGAAACCTAACTGTCTTGTATCTGCAGTTACTGCAAGTTTCTCTCCTAATACTCCATTTTGAATTATCCAAGTAAGTCCCATAGCAAACCAAAAGAATGCATAAGCTCCAAAAGCAGTTGCACCAAAAGTATTATTATGTTTAAAGTCATTTATACATGCAAATAATTGAGCAAAAGCTCCTAAAAATATTGCCCAAGGTAAAACTAAAGACACTCCATCAGTTATACCTAATTTTTGAGAAGATGCAACTAATGTTACTATAGCTAGTCCAAATAATCCTAAAGCCGAAGGATCTGCTGTTACTATTTTTACGTTTTGTACTTCCTTCATTTTTCCTCCTTAATTTGACATCTTATAAGTTTTTTTGCGATTAATGTCACTAAGATAGGATATTATACAAAGGTATTATTGTCAATATTAAATTTTATTAAACATTTATTCAATTGTTTTTATAAAAAACACCATAAGATTTTTAATTTAAAACTTAACTTATCTAGCCATCTAAGCCCTTGAAAAACTTAGATTTTAGGTAATGACTAACAACCTTTCAAATGAAAAACTATATACACCTTTAAATGTAAAAATAATTTATTCATAAATTTTATTAACTATATATGAAGCCTTAGAGCAATGTATAAACTAAAATTTCATATGAAATTCTCATAATAAAATAGTAGTTTTGAAACTTAGATCTCATTCGTAAATATATAAAAAGACCTTGCCACTAAATTTTAGTAGCAAAGCCTTAAATCTATCAATAATTAATTTCTGCAATATGGTTTTCTTTTTATAAACTCTCCATAACCCTTTTCTCCAAAGAATTCATTGTCTTTCATTACCACCTTACCACGAACCATAGTAAGTACTGGATATCCTTGAAGTTCAAATCCCTCATATGGTGTATAATCTACATTTTCATGAAGAATATCCTTAGTTATAGTTACCTTTTTCTCTTTATCTATTATTACAATATCTGCATCTGATCCAACCATTATACTTCCCTTCTTTGGATATAATCCAAAGATTTTTGCTGGATTTGTGCTTATTACCTCTACAAATTTATTTATAGATATTCTATTTTTCATTACCCCTTCTGAGAACAACAGTGGAACTCTTGTCTCAACCCCTGGTGCTCCATTTGGACATTTAGTAAAATCATCTTTTCCCATTTGTTTTTCTTTATTAAAATTAAAAGGACAATGGTCAGTTGCAACAACCTGTATAGATCCATCTCTAATACCATCCCATAATGCATCCTTATTATATGCCTCTCTTAGTGGAGGGCTCATTATATATTTTAATCCCTCATTATCTGGAAGATTATATCTTTCCTCATCTAATAATAAATACTGAGGACATGTTTCCGCATAGACATTTTCTTGCCCTCTTCCTCTAGCCATATTTATATAATCTAGTCCAAGCTTACAAGATAGATGCACTATATATAAAGGAGAATCTGAGGCTAATGATGCTAAATTTAACATTCTATTTATAGCCTCTCCTTCACATTCTACTGGTCTACTTTTACTATGATATATAGGGGATTTTAATCCCTTTTTAACAAAGTCTTCCCTTAAATAATTTATAGTATCATTATTTTCAGGATGAACTGTTACTATAGATCCTATCTCCTTTGATTTAAGAAGTACCTTAAAAGCTTCCTCATCACTTACCTTAAATCCATAAGTTAAATAAAATTTATAGCTAGATATTCCTTCTTTAAGTAATTCCTCCATATCATTTAATACTTCATCATTGACATGTTGTATAACTCCATGGAAACTATAGTCTATTACTGCCTTATCCTTTGATAACTTATGGTATTCATCTATTTGGTGATTAAGGCTACACCCCACAGGACCAAAACCTATATGATCTACTACTGATGTAGTTCCTCCACAGGCTGCTGCCCTAGTACCTGTATAAAAATCATCTGATGCCCTTGCTATTCCAACATCCAAATCAAAGTGAGTATGAACATCTACACCACCTGGTATTACAAATTTTCCACTTGCATCAATTACTTCATCTGCTTCTACTTTAAGGTTAACACCTATCTCTTTTATAATTCCATCTTCAATATAAATATCTCCTACAAAAACATCAGAAGCTGTAGCTATAGTACCGTTTTTTATTAAAGTCTTCATATGTCTCTCCCCCTTATTTTAATTTCCCCTCTAAACTATTAGTTCTAGATTGTATTTAATCTGTACTCTTATTATATTTATCCTCGAAAAGTCCATAAACAACTAAATTTATGTATGTATTATAAAGCTAAAACTAAAAAATTAATATTCTAGGAATATTATAAACTTTCCATATAGCCTTTAATCTATTTAAATTTAAGTTCTATAGATATATTATTTCCAAACCCATTATTTGAATCAACTGTAAATTTCATTAGCTTAAAGTTTAGTT
>NZ_JBFNEO010000060.1:0-13937 GCF_040797585.1 Clostridium sp. | reverse complement strand
TTATTAAAATAACTAGAAAAATATATAAATAATCATATACAAATTAATAAATATTTTTAAAATTTAAATAAGTTAAATAATCTAAAAAAAATATACTACAGCATAGAATACTAGAAATAATTAAAACAGATTGAAGGTGAATTTGTTGTAAAATAATAAAAATTGTTTTACAATAAGATTGTTAGTTTTTTATCAATTAAGATTGTATTAAAGTTTTATCATCTTAAAGTTATGAAATAGTAAATAAATTCTGACAATTTAAAGAGGAATTTATGAAGGAAAACCCTTATATATAAAAGAATAATTAAGGTAATTATATATATAGGGGGTAAATATGGATAAAATGATAGTGTTAAATGGTAAGGACTTAACTTTAGAGGATATTTTCCGTGTATCAGTAAAAGGTGTAAAAGCAGAGCTTCATAAGGATGCAGTAGAGAGGATAAAAGCATCAAGAAAAATTGTTGAGGATATAGTAAAGGACCAAAAGATAGTTTATGGAATAACCACTGGCTTTGGAAAATTTTCCGATGTGGCTATATCTAAGGATCAATGTAAAACTCTTCAAAAGAATTTAATATTATCCCATGCTTGTGGATATGGAGAGTTTCTTCCAAAGCATATAACAAGGGCTATAATGCTTCTTAGAATAAATGCGTTATGTAAGGGTCACTCTGGAATATCTATGGAAACCTTGAATACACTTCTATTAATGTTAAATAATAATGTTCATCCACTTATACCAGAGAAAGGGTCCCTAGGGGCATCAGGAGATTTAGCACCCTTATCTCATATGGTTCTACCAATGATTGGAGAAGGAATTGCAGAATATGAGGGAGAGATGATTTCAGGAAAAGATGCCATGGATAGAGCTGGTATAAATACCATAGAGCTTACCTATAAGGAGGGATTAGCTCTTATAAATGGAACCCAAGTTATGACGGGAGTTGGAGTAATTGCTTTAAAAGAAGCATTAGATATATTAAAACTTAGTGATATTGCTGCATCTTTGACCTTAGAAGCATTAAGGGGTGTTAGAAATGCCTTTGATTTAAGGCTACATAAAATAAGACCTCATAAAGGGCAAATAAATACAGCAGAAAATATATTAGCATTAACTGAGGAGAGTACCTTCCTCACCTCCCAAGGAGAGATAAGAGTTCAAGATGCTTATACTTTAAGGTGTATACCTCAAATTCATGGAGCATCAAAGGATTCTGTAAATTATGTTAATGAGAAGATCAATATAGAAATTAATTCTGTAACTGATAATCCTATAGTCTTTGAAAATGGAGATGTTATATCAGGAGGGAATTTTCATGGACAACCTATGGCATTATCCTTTGATTTTTTAGGAATAGCTATGGCTGAAATGGCAAATGTGTCTGAAAGAAGACTAGAAAGACTAATAAATCACCAGTTAAATGATTTGCCAGCTTTCTTAACTTCTAATGGAGGATTAAATTCAGGGTTTATGATAACTCAATATGCAGCAGCAGCTTTGGTTTCAGAAAATAAGATTTTAAGTCATCCTGCATCTGTAGATTCTATCCCATCTTCTGCTAATCAAGAAGATCATGTAAGTATGGGAACAATAGCTGCAAGGAAGGCTTTAAATATAATAAAAAATACAAGACGAGTTTTAGCAACAGAAATCTTAGCAGCTTGTCAAGGCATTGATTTTAGAAAAGGTTTATCCTTAGGAAAAGGAACAAATGAGGCTTATAAAGTAGTAAGAAGTCACATAGATTTTATAAATGAAGATAAACTTATGTATGATGAATTAGAAAAGTGCACAGCTTTATTGGAAAATGGACAAATATTAGAGGCAGTAGAAGCTGTTGTAGAATTAAAATTATAAGGAGGAATTTATTTATGTTATCAGATTTAAAAGTTAATAAATTTATTGAGGAGTTAGCTTCAAATTCACCAGCACCAGGTGGTGGAAGCGTAGCAGCTTTAGGAGCTTCTTTAGGAGGAGCTTTAGCTAGTATGGTATTTAATTTAACTGTAGGTAAAAAAGTTTATAGAGAATATGATGAGGCCACTCAAAGATTAATAGATGAGAACCTAATAAAGGCTAATGAGCTTAAGGATAGTTATTTAAGATTAATGGAAGAGGATACAGAAGCTTTCTTAAAGGTAATGGAAGCCTTTAAAATGCCTAAGGATACAGATGAAGAGAAGGCTTTAAGAAAGGAAAAAATTGATGAAAGCTATAAAAAAGCTTTAGAAGTTCCTCTTACCTTAGCAAAGGAAGGATTTAAGGCTTACGATATAATTTATGTTGCAGCTAAATATGGAAATATAAATGCTGTATCTGATGCGGGGGTTGCTGCATTATTTATACAAGCTGCTATAGAAAGTGCAGTATTAAATGTAAAGATAAATTTATCATCTGTTAAAGAAGAAGAGGAAAAGAAGGCTTTAAAAGAATTATGTGAAAATATAGTAAAAGATGGTGCTTTAAAGAGAGATGAAATATTAAAGATCACTGAAGAAAAACTTTAGGTTTATAAATATATAAGCTAAAGAAAATATATAAACTTAAGAGGTGAAATCAATGAGTAGTACGAGAGTGAAAAAAGCCATTGGACTAGAAGGAGTTTTATGTTTAGTATTTTTTATAGCTTTCTTTACATTCATAGGCTCTAAAATGGGGGCAGTAAATATGATTAATACCATAATGAATACTGCCCATGATCTTTTACTTAATACGGTGTTCTTTATTTTGGCTATTGCAGTAATAGCAGGAGCAATAGCTTCTTTATTATCAGAATTTGGAGTAATAGCTATAATAAATAAGGTACTATCACCATTTATGAAACCACTATATGATTTGCCAGGAGCTTCAGCTCTAGGGATAGTTACTACCTATTTATCAGATAATCCAGCTATAATAACCCTAGCTGATGATAAGGGATTTAGAAGATATTTTAAAAAATATCAAATACCTTCTCTAACTAATCTAGGTACTTCTTTTGGTATGGGACTTATAGTAACTGCTTTTATGATGGCACAAAAATCTCCTACAGGGGAAAATTTAATTTTTGCTGCTTTAATTGGAGATTTAGGAGCTATAATTGGAAGTATAATAAGTGTTAGGATAATGCAAATCTTTACTAAAAAATACTTTGGAACAGAGGAAATGGCTGTAGAAGGTCATAATTTAGAAAAAAACTTGTTAGATACAAGAGAAATAAGAGAAGGCTCCATTGGAGGTAGAGTATTATCATCCTTGCTAGATGGGGGTAAGACGGGGGTAGATCTTGGACTTGCAATTATACCAGGAGTTTTAATAATCTGTACCTTTGTACTTATACTTACTAATGGACCATCTGCAAATGGTTATACAGGAGCAGTAGGTGAGGGTATAGGACTTCTTCCTTGGATTGGAGAAAAGCTATCATTTATACTAGAACCTTTATTAGGATTTGAGAATCCAGAGGCTATAGCTTTTCCAATAACATCCTTAGGTGCTGTTGGAGCTGCCATTAGCTTAGTTCCGGATTTTCTTTCAAAGGGGATTATAGGAGGAAATGAAATAGCTGTATTTACAGCTATGGGAATGTGCTGGAGCGGATATCTAAGCACTCATGTAGCTATGATGGATTCTTTAAAATGTAGAGAGTTAACAGGAAAGGCTATATTAAGTCATACTATAGGTGGATTGTTCGCCGGTATATCAGCTCACTTAATATATGTACTTTTAACATAGCCTAAGATTTGCTATTTTATTTAGAGGAATATTAATCATAGAACTATAGTTCTAAAAAAGCTTAAATTTTAAAATAAGGCTTTATTACTAAAGACATTATAAGTCTAGTAATAAAGCCTATTTTAATCATAAATATAGTATCTAGAACTGAATCAGAATCTATTATGATTTATATCCATATATAGGGTTTTTGATTCAAAACGTAACTTATTCACTACTTAAACCCCAAGATTTTAAAGGGTTTAAGTTATGGATAAGTTAAGATTCAAGCTAAAAACCCTATAAGAAAATTTTAATATAAAACTTCAACTATCACATTATTCAGGAATAAATATTGGAGCTTCAGGAAGTTCTGTGAGAGGTTTTATTTCATATCCCATGGTTTTCCACTGCTCTATAACTTCATCTAAGATTTCAGTATTTGTTTTAGACACTGCATGGAGTAATATAATACCCCCATTATGACTACGTTTTAATATGGTTTCCTTAGCCTTATTTCTCTCAGGTTGTTTATCTATATTCCAGTCATTATAAGCAAAGCTCCAAAATATAGTCTTATATCCTAAGTCTTTTGTGTACATAAGAGAGCGCTCACTGTATTTTCCCATAGGTGGTCTAAAGAACTTAGGCATATCCTCTCCGATTAAGTTTTTATATTCATCCTCCACATCCTTAAATTCTTTATTGAACCTATCTTTATCTGTAACAGATGCCATAGAAGGATGAGTAGAGCTATGATTGCAGACTAAATGTCCTTCTTCTACCATTCTTTTAACTATATGAGGATTTTGTTTTATGTAAGGTTTAACCACAAAGAAGGCAGCTTTTACATTATGCTTTTTTAATACATCTAAAATCTTTTCAGTATATCCATTTTCATAACCTTCATCAAAAGTTAAATATAAAACTTTTTTTGAAGTATCTCCTAGATAATAGGAATCATAGTTAGATATAAAATCCTTAGATTCTTTTGGACTAGAAGGTGGTTTTCCATCATTTCTTATTCCAAAGTACCAGTTAAATTCCTTTGTACTTTTTTCTGAATAAGCATAAGTTTTACTTGTTTTTACAGATATATTGTTTTCATTAGTGAAAAAGTTTGGTAAACTACATAGGTGCATACTAATTAAAGTATACATAATAATTTTTTTCACGAAATCACCTCGCTTTAGGAGTTATTAGATGAATAAATTTGATAAAATTATTGAAGAATGTTTTAATAAAATATATCTATCAACACATAGTATTAACATATGTAGTGAAATTGATGAATGTAAAAAAAAATTATCTATGGAATATGAGGATAGTTTTAGAGATTTTTACAATAATATGATAAAAAATCAGAAGGAAAAGGGAGCAGTTTATACTCCAAGAAATATTGTTAATTACATGATTCAAGATTTGATTAAGGAATATATGATAGTAGATAATCCTTTTATAAAAATATTGGACCCAAGTTGTGGGGGCGGAAATTTTCTAATAGAGCTTTATAATTATTTAAAGGATATTTATATGAAAAATTTAGAAAATATAAACACAATTCATGGCTTGAAATTACAGAAAAGTACAGTATATAAACATATAATGGAGAATAATTTATATGGATTTGATATAGATGAAACTGCATTAAAGATTTTACGTTTAGATATGTGGAATATTATTAAAGCTAAGGATTTTAGAGATAATATTAAAGTTAAAGATTTTTTAACTACTGAGGAAGAAGAAGAATTTCATATTATTATTGGGAATCCACCTTATATTGGACATAAATCTATAGACAAGGACTATGTAAAGAAAATAAAAAACATGTATAAAGAGGTTTATGTAAATAAAAGTGATATATGCTATTGTTTTATTAATAGGGCTAAAGATTTTATAAAGAAGGATGGTAAGGTGGCTTTAATACTTTCAAGATATCTTATGGAGTCTCAAAGTGCCAAGGGTATAAGAAATTTTATTGAAGATAATTATACTGTGGAAAAAATAGTGGATTTTTATGGAATTAGGCCCTTTAAAGGTAATGGGATAGATCCTCTTATATTATTTTTATCCTATAATCATAAAGAAGAATATAAATTTAAGGTTATAAGACCACGTCTAAATCAAATAAGAAAGAGAGATTTTAATTTTATAGATGAAATATTAAGAGAAAAGGACCTTAATGTAGTGTTATCTAGCAAAGAGGACCTTCATCAATGCTTTTGGAGGATATTAAATCCTATAGAGAAGAGCATAGTTAGAAAGATTGAAGATAAAAGTAATTGTAGCCTTAAAGACATAGGAGAAAATTTTCAAGGAATTATAACAGGCTGTGATAAGGCTTTTATTGTTACAGCTTCTGAGATAAAAAAATATAAAATAGAGACAGATATTTTGAAACCTTGGATAAAGAGTAGTAATATTTGTAATGGAGAAATGATTAATACCGATAAATGGTTAATTTACTCTAATGATATAGATATTAATATTCATAAAAATGCATTGAAATATATAGAGAATTATTATTCAAAATTAAAAAATAGGAGAGAATGTAAAAGAAATATAAGAAAGTGGTATGAACTTCAATGGGGAAGAAGTAAAAAACTTTTTGATGAAGAAAAAATTATATATCCTTATAAAGCTTCAGAAAATAGATTTGTTTCAGATAAAAGTGGATGTTACTTTAGTGCAGATGTATATGGATTTACAATAACAGATAGTAGTGTAAATTCTTTATTTATAACTAATCTTTTAAATAGTAGATTATATGAGTTTTATGTTAAATGTAATCTCAAGAAATTAGGAGATTATTTATATGAGTATTATCCTAATAGGCTTCTTACCATAAAAATATTTAAAAACCATGATTATATATTAGAAGAAAATTTTAAGGAAGAAGACATATATAAGTTTTATGATATTACCTTAGAAGAAATAGCTTTTATAGAAGATAAATTAAGCAGGGATTAAATCCCTGCTTTAATATTATTTTATTATATCTTCTATAAACTTTGGTAATACAAAAGAAGCTTTATGAAGATCCTTTGTGTAGTATTTGGTTTCAAAGGATAAGTTTAGTGAGGTGTCTATATGTGATGGATCATATTTCTTAGAACCAATGGTAAAGCTCCAATATCCACTTGGATATGTTGGAATAGCAGCCATAAACAATTTGGTTACAGGAAATACATTCTTAGAATCTGTAAAAACTTTCTTTACAACATTAGGAAGAAAGAAAGGTGATTCAGTTTGAGCTACAAATATTCCATCAGCTCTTAGGGCATTATATATTTCTTTATAGAAACTTCCTCCAAAAAGTCCTTCAGCAGCACCAAAAGGATCTGTAGAATCCACAATTATTATGTCAAATTCATTTTTATGTTCATGGACATATTTTATACCATCACCTACAAAGATTTCACAGCGGGGATCATCTAAGCTACAACTAATTTCTTTAAGATGTTTCGTGCATTCCTCTATAACTACATTATCTATTTCACATAGAACGGCCCTTTTAACTGAGGGGTGTTTTAAGACTTCTCTTATGGTTCCACCATCTCCTCCTCCTACAACTAACACTTTTTCAGGATTTGGATGGGTAAAAAGTGGAATATGAGTTATCATTTCATGGTATACATATTCATCCTTTATGGTAGTTTGAACTATACCATCTAATATAAGCATCCTACCAAAAGCATAGGTATCAACAATTGCTAAATCCTGATAAGGTGTTTTGCGTCTACAAATAGTTTCCTTAATCTTATATGTCATAGCAGCATCTTCAATTTGACCTTCTTTTAACCACATATCCATAATAAAACCTCCATATCTATATTTGAAAATTATAAAAAGTAAGCATATAAGTTTTTATAATAATCACCCATAATAATAACTTTAAGCCATTGCTATGGTGGTTTAACTCCTTGCATTAGTGTTAGTATAATATTTCTATGTTCTCTTAATTTAACATTTAAGCATAAGAGTTATTGTGTTATTAATAAACTTTTATTAATATTCTTAGATTAATGATGATATTTATACTAATATTATGAATATTATAATAGGTGAATAAAACAATGACAATATAAATTTTATTAATTAATTATATAGAAGTATAAGAAGTTTACTTAAAGGTTTATTATACTTTTAGAATAAAATATATTTATAGTTAAGATATTCTATAAATGATTTTAAAGATATAACTTAACTTAAGAGTTGAAATACATGGGTCTCTAGAGTATAATTTTAAAGGATATACTTAAAAAGGAAAGGAATGTACATAGATGAAACTTGGAATAGTTGGGTTACCTAATGTTGGTAAGAGTACTTTATTTAATGCAATAACTAAGGCAGGGGCAGAATCTGCAAACTATCCCTTTTGCACTATAGAGCCTAATGTTGGAGTTGTAAGTGTTCCAGATAAGAGATTAGATGTTCTTGAGAAAATGTATAACACAAAGAGAAAGGTTTATACTGCTATAGAATTTTATGATATTGCTGGTCTTGTTAGAGGAGCTAGTAAAGGGGAAGGACTTGGAAATAAGTTTTTATCTCATATAAGAGAAGTTTCTGCTATAGTTCACGTAGTAAGAGCCTTTAGTGATGAAAATGTTGTCCATGTTGATGGATCTGTAGACCCTATAAGAGATATAGAAACTATAAATTTAGAGCTTGTATTTTCAGATTTAGAGATTTTAGAGAGAAGAATGGAAAAAACTTTAAAGCTTGTAAGATCAGGAGACAAAAAAGCTAAAGCTGAATATGCGATAATGGAAAACATGAAAGCTCATTTAGAGGCTGGAAAGCCAGTAAGAACTCTAGAAGCTACAGAAGATGAAAAAGAATTTATAGACTCTTTATTCTTAATAACATCTAAGTCAGTTTTATATGTAGCAAATATATCAGAAGATGACCTAATGGAAGGAAATCTTGAGAATGAATATGTAAAAAAGATTCAAGAGTATGCAGAGGCAGAAAATTCAGAGGTTGTAATAATAAGTGCAAAAATAGAAGAAGAGCTATCTACTTTAGATGATGAAGAAAAAATGGCAATGCTTTCAGAGTATGGACTTGAAGAAACAGGATTAGATAAACTAGTTAGAAAGAGTTATAAGCTTTTAGGACTTATGAGCTTTTTAACAGCTGGAGTACAAGAGGTTAGAGCTTGGACTATACAGCAAGGTACAAAGGCACCACAAGCAGCAGGTAAGATACATTCAGATATAGAGAGAGGATTTATAAGAGCTGAAATTGTTTCTTATAATGATTTATTAGAGTGTGGATCAGAATCGGCAGCAAAGGAAAAAGGTTGCTATAGATTAGAAGGTAAAGAATATATAATGAAAGACGGAGATGTTGTACAGTTTAGATTCAATGTTTAATAAAAAAGAACTCTTAATATTTTAAGGGTTCTTTTTTGTTAATGTATTTAATTAATAAAGAAGCTATAGGGTTTTTATCTTGAATCTTAACTTATACATGTACTTAACTCCTTTAAAACCTTGGAGTTTAAGTAGTGAATAAGATAAGTTTTGAATCAAAAACCCTATATAGAGGTTCCTAAATTGAATTTTAATATATACATAGTGAAAAATCCTTTAATATCAATCGCTTTATCCATGTATATCATATTGGATAAGGAACCCTATATATAGGTTCTAGATGAAGTTTTAATATATAAATAAAAATAAAAAGCTTTAGAAAGTATAAATCTTTCTAAAGCTTTTTATATCAGTGGCGGGAATATGTGGGAATCGAACCCACCCATGGTGGTCTTAGCACCACAACACGGTTTTGAAGGTCGCAAATAGTATATAATATAATTAAACATAACTATATGAACTATTGGTATCACTGGGTTTATTTTAAAAAGGTAGTGTAAATATATAGTATAAAACTATATATTTATATATGGTTTGTCGGCAAAATGTCGTCACTTATTTAATAGGAATTAAAGCATTTACATCCTTCAGGGCTTCTTTTTGAATATTAGGAAGGACATGACTATATGTATCTAGTGTAATACTTATGGTACTATGTCCAAGCCTTTCTGAAACAATTTTAGCATTAGTATTATTAGAAAGAAGAAAAGTAGCATGAGAATGTCTAAGATCATGAAATCTTATTTTAGGAAATTCATGTTTTTTTATAGATTTCTGAAATAACTCATTAAAGTATCTAGGTCTATAAGGAGTACCATTTTCCCAGCACAAAACAAAATCTTCATCATTATAAGTGGATTTATTTAAACTCTTTATTTTCTTTTGAGTATTAAAATGATTTTCTAGAACTTTAGATGTTATATCAAATAGGTATATGGAACGCTTAGATTTAGAACTTTTAGGTTCTTTTAGTATGAACTTATTATTTACCTTCATAAAAGCTCGCTGAACTGAAATAACTTCATTTTTAAAGTCTATATCCTGCCATTTAAGAGCAGCTATCTCCCCTTGTCTCATACCAGAAGTTATGGCCAAAAGATAAGGAAGATATAAAGTAGAATCCTTTATTAAATCCAAGAATTTCATACAAGTATCCATATCCCATACATTCATTTCAGTTTTTATAGCTCTAGGAGGCGATATAACAGCAGATGGATTCACATAAAGCATTTGCCATTGTACAGCACATTTAAATGCCTTATGAAGCAATCTGTGGACTTTTATTATAGTATTAGGACTAATATTATTATCTCTTAGCATATCTTTATAAAGTTCTTGTAAATGAAATGGTCTTATATCATCAATATTTTTTAGTTTTATCTCATAATCTAAAATATTATTTATTAATTGATTATATCTTTCTTTAGTAGAAAGAGCTATATTACTACTATAAATATCTAACCAATGGTTTAGAAAACTATGTAAATTCATTTTTTCAAATTTAGTATAAGCTCCACTCTCAACCTGGAATATAAGCTCATTTAATGACTTCTCACATTCTTTTTTAGTTTTGAAACCACTCTTAGATTTTCTTAAACGTTTATTAGTTATAGGATCCTTTCCTAAATCTAAAGAATATTCCCAATAAGAACCCCTTTTTCGTATACTCCCTCTCATTTAAATAGCAACCTCCTTACAGCGAAGAAAATAAAATTTATATTTTAAAAATTCATGTGTTACCTTAAAGTAATCACATATTTCATATTCTGTGTATCCCTTATTAATAAGGCTTCTAAGTATATCATTTGATATTAAATAATTACAGGCCCATGCCATGGCTTTATATTCATCCTTACCAATAATAAGCTTATCTTGATAAGTTGTCTTATATAAATGATTTCCAGAAGAGGTAAAGTGATGTCCAAGTTCTTCACCTAATACACAATTATGTAGTTTAGGATTATATAATAGAGATTTGTTAAGCCCTATTACAGGTGGTAATAAGTCATTTTTATAATATAAACCTAATATATTTTCAGGAAAATAATGATATTCTATGAGAATATTGTTTTTGTTTGCAATAAAAAATAAGTCATCCATAATCTCACCCCTAAAATGTTGTTAGTAAGACATATTATAACAAAATATGCAAATATATGTTTGGTAAAATGCAAGTTTGTAGGATTACATAAAAGTTATATTGGAATTTTGTAAGAATAGCTTAAAGAGCTTACGGATAAGAAGAAATGTATGAGGATATGATTTTAAAGATTATAGGAATATAATCAACTAAGTGCTTATATTCCTATAAGAAATCTAATTAGAAGTTTAATTAGATAGTTTCTAGATAATAATATAGTTCCTATAAATAATATTAATAATATAACTATCCATGCAATTGTATAAAACTTTATTTTTTTGTTGGCTTCGTTTAAATCGCTTTTAAAATAAAAATCATCTTTAAATACATTATCTATATCTTTTTTCACTAGTATATCTGAATAACTATCTTTAAATCTACTATATAATGTCTTTAACTTATTGAGTTTACAATTAATTTCAAATCTAGTTATAATTAAAAATATTAAAGATAAAACTATCAATAGTATAGAAATTATGGAGATATCAACGGTGAAAATATTTTCAACTCTTTTATCATTTAATGAGTTCATAACAGTTATAGTAACAAAAAAAGTTATTATGGCTAAAAGGTTCTTTCCTAAATTTTCAGTGATATTGTCAGCAATATTATTAAGATTTTGATTGATAGAAATTAAGTTTTCAATAACTTTAGATTTTAATTCTATATATTTTTCTACATTTTCTTTTAAATAAATACTATAATTTGATTCAATGGCTCCTAAGATTGAATTATCAACATAAAGATTAGAACTATTAATTAAATATAGAGATAGTATGTTCCTACATATACCAATCTTATCAATAACATTACCATCATTATAAATCCAATTAACAATTGGGTAATAGGAAACAAAGTTATTAAGATTTTCGGATTTTAAATTTTGAAAGTTTAATTTAAAATCTGAAGTTTTATAACCTTTAAGTTTTAATAATACATCATTATTTATTATTTTAGATACATCAAAAATAAATATAAAGGAAAATATTACATTTAAACAATCAAATAGTTTTATAAGATTTGAATCATTTATGTTACCAGAAAAATAAAACTCATTTGGTGAAAAATCAAAAGAGTCATTGCTAAGAAAAGTACAAACTGAGTCACGTTTAATTATAGAAATATTATTAGATTCAGAAGTATTAGTATTTAATATATCAGTACTTTTAAAACAAAATAAATCTGAATAAAATAATATACCCTCAGTATTTAATATATCAAATATTGTGGACTTATTTTGCTTGAGGTTATAAAGTAATAATAATAAATCATTTAAATCAGTATTAAATAAATGATTTGAAAATAACTTTAAATCATATATACTTACTGTATTTTTATTAGTATTTTTATATATAACTATTTTTGATTTACAGAAATTTTCTTTTATACTATATAACATTTTAAATTGATCAACAAAATCATCGCTTAAGTGTATATCATCTAAAAAAAAACTATCACCATCATCAATAGTTAAAGTTAAAGAAAGCCTATCTCTAGCACCTATAAGATTAAAAAGCTGTGTAAGTGATGCAGCTGAAATCTTATTTATGTCTTTAGATTGTATTATTATACTATATTCTTTTACATTCTCGTGTTCTTCTGTAATCTCAAAATTACTAGAAGAAACAATATTCTTAGTATAAAAATCTTTTATATTCAAATGCATCACCTCCATTTTATTCTAAATTAATATTTTTAAAGTTGAATTGTTTTAGAATTTTTAAATCTACGGATTCTATGGCTAGAACTTTTTCACCACCATCTATTTCCATAACATATATCTTTTCCTTAATCTTATCAAGTGGACAATTAAATTTCAATTTAATTTTTTCATTTAGCTCATATGTTGGTGAGAGTTTGCTTTTAATTTCTTTTTTATCAATAGTAAAAAATTTATCAAAGGATGCCCTAGAGGCCATATCCTTGACTTTCGATTTTACAACATCAATATCTAGATTAGGATTAATAGGCTCATAATTTTCAAAAAGAAAATCTACACAATCATCAAATTTAAAATTTGGTTTATTAAAAAAGTATGAGTTAAGTGCATTTTTAAAGTTAGAATTATCAGCAGGATATTTAGTTTTTAAGCAATTAGAAATAACTTGTCCTATTAATGTATGAGCATGTTTAGTATTAAGTTTATCGCTTTTAGCCTCATTAAGATCAAGGAAAGTTTCATACCAATATTCAGAAATTTTTTGGTTATTATCTGTTAATGATATTTTTTCTATGTTATAACTATTATCTGTATATATTAATGCTGATTTAAATGCAGCTTTTTCGTATGGCAATCCATTCTTATCAGATAAGTCGTTTTCATCTAAGAATTTATTATGATCAACTAACGCTAATAGGTATATATATCCATTAGTTATCTCTAATACAGATTGAATTAAACTACCTTTCTTTATTTGAGTGAATCCATGGTGTTTATCTTGAGCAATTTTTTGAGATTCAAGTAATTGATTAGAAATACAATCAAATTGCTCTATAAATTCATTAGTTGAATAACCAGAAATAGCTGATTCATCATATGACTTAGCAGTAGATAAAATATTAAGTATGGTTTTAATAACTTGAGAATTATAACTGTTAACAGTAAAATTACGTATGTTATTATCAGATAAAATTTTATCTATTAATATGGGGATATAGTTATTAGCTGAATTTTGATTTGGATTTTTTGGTATTATTGTTTCAGTGCTTAAATCTATAT
>NZ_JBFNEO010000059.1:0-14150 GCF_040797585.1 Clostridium sp. | reverse complement strand
GTACCCGATAGAAAAAAAACTTCACACATTTTTATAATTATACTTTTCTTTCCTCTACTATAATAGCATTTAAAGCATTGATAAATTATTATTAAAATAATTAGATTCAATATAATATGAAAAAATCTTCCCCACCCTAAATCAAATAAAGAATTAATATAAGAATACTTATCATTTAAAATAGGACTAAAACTTATAATTCCGGGTATTATTTCAACTTCTATATGCTTATAATTATTTATTATTAGCTTTACTATTTGATCTAATATAATTAATAAAATAACCCCAAAATAAGTTATTAGATTTTCCTTTTTTCTAAAATTCATTCCCTTATTCATATCTCTTACCTCACAACATAAATCTATATATAATATAACTAACCATTTTTACATTTTATACAATTAATGGTTCCTATATAAATTTCATATAATATGACTTTTAAGCTTAATTATTTATATATATACTTATTTTAACATAAGTTTTATAATTCTCTATATTTTCAATGTAATCCTATAAAAAAATATAAAATAAAGGTTAACTAAGAACTATTATCTTAATTAACCCTTAAAATTCTCTATAAAACTAAAAATTATTTCATTTAACTATAAATATTTTAATATATTCTTATAAAATGTTAGTGTGCTCTATAAATATCCTTACTCCTATTACTATAAGTATAACTCCTCCTATTATTTCTGCCTTATTACTAACTAAATCTCCAAACTTCTTTCCAATTGTTACACCTATAGAGCATATAACAAATGTGATTATAGCTATAATAGATGATGCCATTATTATTGAAGTATCTAAGAAAGCAAAGCTTATACCTACAGCTAACGCATCAATACTGGTAGCTATAGCTAAAAGTATTATTTGTTTATTATCTATTGCCTGTACACACTTCTCCTCTTCCTTATCTTCTTTTTCTCTAGATTTAATTGCTTCATAAATCATCTTTCCTCCTAAAACACTTAGAAGTATAAGAGCTATCCAATGATCTAAGCTAGTTATATAATCCTTAAATCCTATTCCAAGTACCCATCCTATGATTGGCATTAACCCTTGAAAGACTCCAAAATATATAGCTATTTTTATACTATCTTTAAACTTTATATCTGTAATTGTCATCCCCTTAGTTACAGACACTGCGAAGGCATCCATAGATAATCCAATAGCAATTAATAATAATGATAAAACACTCATTTCCACACTCTCCCCTAAAACTTATCTTATATTTTCTATCTATAACATTTTCCCATTATAATAAGCTACTTAAAAATCATTCTTTATAACTTCTTCTGAGATTAGAACTCTATATAAAGCTTTATAATCACCTTACTATAAATCAAATATCCACTCCCCTCCTTGAATAGATTTTGTAAAATGACTCTGAACCTCATATTTTTTCTCTAAAAGAGCACGAGTATTGGGTGTTACAGTTGATAGCCATCAGATAAAATAAAAAAATAAAGACCTTTAACACAAGGATATAGCTATATCCTGTGTTAAAAGTCTCACCGTGACAATGTCATGATAAAGCCAGGTTTTAAAAACCATTGTGTTGACTTTATCTCCCTATTTGGGTGGTTACTCCCTTTTAAAATCAATTGCATAAAATTTTATTTTTTTCTTATCTTATATAAATATTCTATTCCAATAAAATTTAACTGTCAATTGCCATTTGCCATTAATCTATAAATAATTCTATTCTTATATATTTTTAATCAATCTTCTGCTTTTTATTTCCTATGTAATATCTTCTTTAAATCCTCAATATCCGTTATTGGTTCCATACAACTAAAGTTTTCACATACAAATACTGTAGGTTTACCATCTATAATTTCATAGCTTTTAAGTGATTCTATAGTTTCACTTAATTTACTTTTCTTAGAGTAAAATATAGATAAATTAAATGGATTAAACTCTTCATTTATAAGATCTATAATTTCCTTAGTTTTCTCATCCCTATCCTCTGCCATTACAACTATATTCCTTGTTGGATTCTTATAAAACAATAAAGATATTAATGAGAACGAATATGCCCTTGGGTAACTATTTATATCCTTACTAAAAGACTTAAGTATTTTTGACCCCTTTTCTTCTAACTTATATTCATCAGTAAGTCTTCCAAGTCTTAAGAAATTAAGAGCTGAGACTGAGTTTCCTGATGGGGTTGCTCCATCATATATTTCTTTTGGTCTCATTATAAGTTCTTCTCCATGACTTCCATATAGGAAAAGTCCCCCATTTTCTTCATCCCAAAAGTATTTTACTAAATCTTTACTTAGGTTTAATGCCTTATTTAAATACTCTTCTTTATAAGTAGTCTCATATAATTCAAGAAGACCCCAGGTTAAGAAACTGTAGTCATCTACATAAGCTACATAAGCAGCCTCTCCTTCTCTATATCTTGCAAGAAGATTCCCTTCCCTATCTATAAGGTTTTTAAATATAAAATCTACTGCTTTTTCTGCGGCCTTAGTGTATTTATTATTCTTTAATATCTTGCCTCCTAAGGCCATTGCAGCTATCATAAGGCCATTCCATGAAGTTAATATCTTATCATCCTTATAAGGATGAACCCTTTTTTCTCTGTAATTAAATAATTTCTCTTTCCATTCCTTTAAGATATTTTCATCTTCACTATATATATTCTTAATTAAATTAGGAATGCTCTTCCCTTCAAAGTTTCCTTTTTCCGTTATATCAAAGTACTTACAGCATCTCTCCCCTTCATCCTCACCAAGTATATCTATGACTTCTTTCTTAGTCCACACATAGAACTTTCCTTCTTCTCCTTCTGAATCTGCATCCTCTGCTGAATAAAATCCACCATCTTCTGAAGTCATTCTATTTAGTACATAAGTAAAGATCTCCTCTGCTACTCTTCCATAAAGTTTATCTTTTGTAATCGAATAAGCCTCTAGATAAGCTATGGCTAAAAGAGCATTATCATATAACATTTTCTCGAAATGAGGTACAAGCCACCTATTATCTGTAGAATATCTAGTAAATCCATAGCCTATATGATCATATAATCCACCCTTATACATAGAATCCAAGGTTGTTAAAGCCATATTTAAGGCAGATCTATTCTTTGTAACATGATAATATCTTAAAAGAAAATATATGTTATGAGGAGTTGGGAATTTAGGTGCTCCCCCAAAGCCTCCATGCCTTATATCAAAGTCACTGTTAAATTCATTATAAGCTGTTTCAAATATATCTTCATTAAATTCTTCTTCTTCATAACCTTGAGAGTTATTTACTACATTTAATATATTTTCACTAGATTTTATTAAATCTTCTTTTTTATATTTCCACCCATTATCTACGCTAGTTAAAACAGTTATAATTCCTCTCATCCCCATCCTATCTTCCTTTGGAAAATAAGTCCCCGCAAAGAAAGGCTTTTTATCTGGAGTCATAATTATAGTTAAAGGCCATCCCCCTCTACCTGTAAGAGCTTGGCAGATGCTCATGTATATACTATCTATATCTGCTCTCTCTTCTCTATCTACCTTTATAGAAATAAAACCATCATTTAAAACCTTTGCTACATCTTCATCTTCAAAGCTTTCCCTCTCCATAACATGACACCAGTGACAAGTTCTCAAAAGCAACCAAGTCAGCTATACCCAATAGATAGGAAGACAGGCTTATCTTCAGCCTTTGCCTTTGCAAATGCTTCTTCACTCCATGGGAACCAGTCCACTGGATTATATGCATGTTGTAGAAGATATGGAGATTTTTCATTTGCTAATCTATTGGGTATTCTATTATTAGTTGTCATGGACATCACCACCTTTCTAATATTGTTTTCACATTAGTATAACCAAAAAAGAAAGCCACTATGTAAATAGCAGCTTTCTTTTATTTGTATTGAATTTTCAATTCGATATGGTCATCTTTTCGATACATTGATAATAACCTCTTGTTTATTGTAAATATATTACTTATAATGAATTTAATGAAAAATTATTAAAAAGTGCGAACTACCAATTATTTATATATCAGGAAGTGCCAAATATAAAACTTCACAGGGTTTTCCCTTGTGTTGACATAAATATTTTAACATGAAAGGATGTTATTTAATGAAAAATAATTGCTCCCCAAAAAAATACGCGGAGAGTGACTATAATTTAGCTCTCCGAAAAAAAGGAGAGATTTATGATTCGTAACCAAGTACTAAAAATCGCAGATACCCACTTAATACCAAATATAACAGAATTGTATGGATTAAATGACTATAAAATCAATGTTGTTGAGGCTCACGAAGGTGGGAGAAATCTCGTTTACTTCTGTGAAAACGAGAATAAGGGTGATAAAATCATCCGAATTACTTTCTTGCCCGACAGAAATACAGAGGATTTACTAAGTGAATTAGAGTATGTTCGGTATCTTTACGAACACGGCGGCAGTGTATCTAATGTAGTCGATTCCTGCAATGGGCGTTTGGTAGAGGAAATTATTTATAAGGGTCACAGTTTTTATGTAAGTGTATTTGAAAAAGCCAAGGGAGAAAGCCTTGCAGAAAATGGATATCGATATCGTGAGGGGGTCCCCCTGGCTGAGTATTTCTACAACTGCGGCAAAACTCTCGGTAAGCTTCACGCGCTGTCAAAAGGATATGAACCTGTGCATCGCCGATACAGCTTTTTTGACAAGTACAATGCCGAATTTATCAATCAAATAATTCCTGACTCTTTGCCCTTGCTGAAAGAAAAGTTACTGGAGCTTATACGAACTTTAGAAGTAATGGACAGAAATTCAGGAACGTTTGGCATGGTGCATTTTGATTATAGCGACGGAAATTACATGATTGACTACGAAACAGGCAATATCACGGTGTTTGATTTCGATAACGCTTGTTTTTGTTGGTATATGTATGACCTTGCAAATGTTTGGGAGCATGGGGTAGGCTGGGTACAGTTTGAGGCAGATGAAGAAAAACGTCAGCAATTCATGACAGAGTACTTTGAAACTGTTCTTGAGGGATACAAGTCAGAAACAGAAATCGACGACAAAATGCTTGAAAACCTACAGTTGTTTATCAAGGTAAGCATCATGGAAAGCATTATTGATGCATTTGAAGTTATGCATAACAACGGAGAAAAGCCAGAATGTGACGAGCAGTTGTCCTATCTCATTAAATGTATGGAGGACGAAATCCCATATGAGGGTTTTTTTCATGAAATTTATTCATGTGATGAGCCTTTTGAGTATGAGACACGTGAGATTTAACTCAATCTTAAGGCGATTTGCCAAGGGTCTTTATAGGAAAGTACCACACAGTTGGTAACAAAAATGGATACCCACTAATAGGGTACCTATTCTCTATTTAAAGTCATTTTTCTATGATAAGATAGAAACTTGTGACTTATTATGAGCATAATCAGAAGTGTTTTACTTCTCAATATTCATAAAGACTAAAACAACAAGATGCTTAATTACGTTATACTATACCTCTTTCGAAACATCTTAGGAATGTAATACACATGTTATGTTTGATTAATCAGAGATTAATTTCTCTGATTTTTCATTTATTAATCTATTGGATTTATTGCTGTTCATGCCACCACCTCCTTCATTAAAAATTTATTCTTATTTTATCCTAAATATAAAAAAATAGACTTAGAACTATAAAAACTCTACGTCTATTTTTATAATAACTCATATTTTAAAATTCGCTAGTAGATTAAGCTATAAATAATCTTCAAAGAAAAATTTATATGTGATTAAGTCATGAAAATAATAGTATTTACTCATAAGTATATAAATGCTATTATTGGTTTATAATGTAATGCCACTAAGGGGGTAACTTTATGACATTTATTAATAATATTTCATGGATTCTTATTGGGTTTTGGATTCTATTTGCTGGTATTGGGTTATATACAATGCTTTTAATTATTAAAGCATTAAAAAAATATTTAGCTAAATAAATTATACATAACTAAGGGGGATTTAAAATTGGAAAACATTCATATTGAAACACCTAATCTAATTCTCAGAAATTTTTCATCATCAGATGCAAAAGATGTATCATACTATAGTCAGCAACCTAATGTATCATATTGGATGTCTGATATGATCTTTCATAGCGACGCTGTTGCGCTTTCTTGGATAAATAGGGTAAATGAAAATTTTGATACCACTAAGCCTTTTATAATATTAGCAATTGAACATAAGATTGAATGTAAATGTATTGGAGTTGTAGGAGTTCATCCAAAGGCTGAAATAGACAATGAAGTTGAGATTTTATATGGTATTTCTGATAATTATCAAAGTAAAGGATATGGAACTGAAGCATCTAAAGCGCTAATTCAATGGGTTTTTGAAAATACTCAATTAAAGCACTTAGTTGCAATCGTAAAACCAGATAATATTCCATCTAAAATAGTAATTGAAAAACTTGGTTTTGAACATGTTAACACACAAATGGTACACTATGATGGTGCTATGTGTAAGTTTAATTACTATAAGCTATATAATAACTAATCCTAATGTTCTTATATTTAAAACTTGTAGGTGGGTAATTCCACCTATAAATTTTATCATAGTATCTGTGATGTTCGTCTTCATTAAAATATATCCTAGTTGTAAAGTTTTGCATATGAAAAAAGATATACAATAATTAAACTGTACATCTAAGTATAGAATTTAAAATAATAATTTTTTCATCAATTTTATGTAAATAAAAATCACTATTAAAATATAGATTACACCATAAATTATGGGTATTGAAAGAACACTTAAAGAGAACCGTCCAAGTGATGCACATAAGCTCGCTATATCATATACAGGAGGTAAAATCCAAGTAATTACCTTTGCAATAGGAAACTCCTTTACTAGTGGTCCTTTAATAACAGAAATCAGTGCAATAAAAGTTATACCCATTACTGCGCTATTCTTATCTCCAATAATTTTTGTCTGAAAAATCATTCCAAGTAGAATTCCCATTAGTGCCACTAATATATTAATAACTATGGCCAATATAACTTCACTTAAAGTAACTTCACTTTGAAAAAATGTTCCGCCACTTAATATATTAATAACTACTGGCAAAATTACTTCAATTAAAGAAATTATAATTCCTAAAACCCATATAAACAATATCTTAGATATCCAATACAGATTATTATTTCTTACCTTAAGAAATACAATCTGCTCTGTAACAGAATCCTGCATCTCACAGTAGCTAAATCCCATATAAGCCATTATAAAAAATATTAAATTAGCGAAAGTTATCATATTATATGTAAAATTTACAGGAGTTATATTATAAGAAAGTAACTGAAATATACAAAGAATTAAAAATGGAATTATAAATTTATTAGATTTTATGTAAGTTTTACAATTATACTTTAATAAAGCTATCAAAATAATCCCCCTTATTCCTTAAAATATTTTAATAAATATCCATGCTGTAACATCTTCAAAAGTATTTCATTACCTTTGTTTTCCCTCACTTTTACTTTTAATAAATCCCCTTCTTCATAATACTCTCCAATACCTTTAAGCTCCCATTCTAGATTAATATTGCTTCTTTCTTTTTTCTCAAAAATCATTAAACTATATATAAACTCTTCTAATTTTGTCTTTTTAAGTTCAACTAATTTTTGATTTTCAATCTTAAGTACCCTACTAGACAGTTCTTCTACTAAAAGTATTTCATGACAGGACATAATAACAGTAACCCCTTGAGCTATTAAATCTTTAACAATTCTAATAAAATTCTTTTGTGAATCAATGTCCTGTCCTGATAATGGTTCATCCAATAACAACACATCAGGCTTTGTAATTAATCCTTGAAGTACAGCCACCTTCTGCAATGTTCCCTTAGACAAATATTTCATAGGGACATCTCTCATATTCTCTAAATAAAACTCTCTATAAAGCTCTTTAATTCTTTTGTGATAATCCTCTTTACTTAATCTCTCTAATTCTCCCATAGATTTCATATATTCTTCTACTGTTAAATTAAGTTTAGAATAATTTTCTGGTATGTAATTAAACTTTATATTTCTATCTTTAATTATCTCTCCTCCACTTATGGTGGCAAGCCCACATAGCATACGAAGAAATGTGCTTTTTCCCGTGCCGTTATTACCTATAATAGCTACACTTTCCCCTTGTTTAAATTCCACATCAACCCCACTTAAAATTGTTTTCTTCCCAAATTTTTTACTTAAGTTTTCTACCTTAATAATAGATCCCATACCCTTGTCCCCCAGTTTATAAATATTTATGTGAAAACTAGTCTTTAAATATGCTTTACCCCCTCATAGATTAAAGGTTAATTTTAAGTACAATGATTTGTATATAATTTTATACCAATTCTCATATTTTGTAAAATATAGATCAATTAGGTTTCTCAAGCATTAAAAATAGGAACATATCACTTCTATGTTCCTATTAATAAATTCATATTAAATATTTATTTTTAATCTATAAACTATGACTTTTCACCATTAAGAAATCTCTTTTCGTTATATCTCCACTGAAAAAAGTATATAATTACTCCAATAACTCCTTGTATTATAAAGTATGGAAGTATATCTTGGTAAAAATCAACTTGAAATAGTTTTTCTATTCCACCATTATAAAGTATTACACTTATTGCTCCTACTATGAGTCCCCATAAGAGTAACCCTCTAAGTAGTACGTACTTAACTATACCCATCTTTCTGGTATTTTCCCATTTTTCCATTGTATCATTACTCATAAAAAACCACCTCCACTACCAATATATGTATATGAAGTAAAAAGGGGATGTGGCACAAAGAATAAAAACTATAATATATTGTATTAGATTTTTAAATTCTAAGACAACATATTGTGGTTAAATTTCTTAATGCGACAGCCCCTTTAGATTCCGTGGCTTAATAGATTGATAACTACCTTCGGGAAAATTTTATATTTAATATTTTTAAAACTTAACATTAACTACTTTTTTATCCTTATCATCTATCTTAAAATATGACTCTTCCCTAAATCCAAAGATAGAAGCTAATATATTTTTAGGAAAAACTTCTATACTATTATTATATCTAAGAACTATATCATTATAAAATTGTCTTGCGTATCTTATTTTCTCTTCAGTATCCTTTAAGTCCCCTTGAAGACTTAAAAAATTGCTGTTTGCTTTAAGTTCTGGATAAGCCTCAACTACTACCATAAGCTTACTCAATGCTTCTGCCATCATATTGTTTGCCTTTACAGTATCTTCTATATTATTAGCAGATATAGCTGCATTTCTCGCCTTTACTACCTCATCAAAGGTACTCTTTTCATGGGAGGCATATCCCTTAACAGCCTCCACTAGATTTGGTATTAAATCTGCTCTATTTTTAAGTTGAACATCTATTTGAGCCCAAGAATTCTTAACCCTATTTCTTAGGGTAACTAATCCATTATATACAGTGATTATATATAGTAGTAATATAACTACCAATGTAATAATAACTATTGAACCTATTTTCACTTTTCTCACTCCTTATCTTAAAACTTAGTGGCTAAAAGGCTCCACCACCGCCTCCGCCACCTCCTCCACCAGAGCTTCCTCCACTAAATCCTCCTCCAAAACCGCTGGATGAAGAATCTTGTGATGTGGCTACTGCTGCACTATCAATGGCTTTATCTACTATATCTGTGGTGTCTGAAATCATAGAACTTATCATATAGTAAGTGTAAAAATTATTATGATATCCCATATAAGTTAAGGATGGATCATTAAACTCCTCTTCCCTAAATATCTTAGGTAGTTTTTCAATTACCTCTTCTGCAACACCTAAAGATATTGCATATACTAGGTAATGTTCCCATATAACTATGGAAGGTATATCAGCCTTATCCATATTAGAAAAATGGCGTAAGAACTTTTTAAAGGCTCTCCACTTAGCATCTTCCTCTACTCCATATCTACTTTTCTTTTTAGCATTAGAAAGTCCTGCAATTGATAATATAATAATTATTCCAAGTATGGCTGCTATTCCAGAAACAATTGATTTAAGTATTATAGCTAATATTCCAAAAGCAATTGTAATTAATACTCCTAGAGCATAAAATATCCCGCTTCCAGTAACCCTATTTCTCTCAAAGAAATTCTTACTTTCTCCAGCCTCTTTGACCAAATTCTTAAACGTATCATAGTCCCTATTAAATCTCTCTGCAGCAGATTTTTTCTTAACCTTCTTCTTAATATTATCTAAGATTATAGACTCCCCATCGCCTAAATGATCTATGAACCACTTAATGATAAACCTTTCATGGGGATACAACCTATCTAAATTAGCACTTTCTATTTTCTCTATTTTGTACTTACTCTTAATCTTTCCCTTTTTATCCTCTTCATCTATCTTTACTATTTTTATCTTTTTCTTCCTAACTAAATCCATTAGGGTTGCCATGATATCCTCTGGATTTGTACTTCTATCATGTACTAAATAGCTCATTACTGCTGGAGTGTAATCTCCTGGAAGGTCTCTATAATATTCTCCCTTAAACTCTGGCTCCAGCTCTCCTCCAAACCTTTTAAACATATATAATAATATTAAAACCCCAGCTGCTATACCACTAAAAAATAATGGTGAAAGCTTATTTCTAGTGTTTTTAAGTTTCTCTTCTCTTTCTATCCTTGCTCTTTCTCTCTCTCTTAATTTATTGGCTTCTTCCGCAAATCCCTTTTCCATCTCTAAAAACTCATTAAGTTTATCCTCATTATAGGTTCTAGTAGAGTATTTTATAAGATCTTTAGGAAATAGAATAAAGGTCTCCACAACCTCTCCCTTGTTTACAAAAGGTACTGTAAAATTAAATGTTCTATTATCTATAATAGATGATGCTCCATTTAAAGGACCATGAGCAAATACCTTTAAATCCTCTTTTGCCGCTCCCTCTGGTATAGTTATGTTAATATTTATATTCTCTAAGGGTACATCCCATCCCTTATCTATTACCTTCCTATTAAATGTAGCAATATCATTATACTTTTCAGCTACATTTTTAAGAACATACCTATAAGTAAAGGTCTTTTGTTCTGACTTTGACTTCTCATATATTTTAAGTTGTAAAACACTTCCCTCTTCCTTAGTTTCATAGTCTTTTATTTCCCTATCACCTACAAATATTTTAATATTATTAACTCCATCAGTTCTGTCCCTATCAATATTTCTAAGTACTCCATTAAAGTCTCCCTTAAAGTCATAGGTTATATCCTCTTCCACATAGGCATCACCATTTTCTTTTATGTCTATGCTCATATTATATTGTGAAACCTTATAATCTTTGCTATCTCCATAGGCCCATACCCCTGGTATGAAACATATAAAAAGTAGTATAAGACTAATTATTAAGGTATTTTTTCTTTTCAACTCTGTCACCCCTTCTTTCAATATATAACTCTGTAATTATATTCTTCCTAATATCACTTAAAATACATCCTATATATTTTAGTTTTATGATTCTATAAAAATTACTATTATTATAATTATAATCCCTATAAGTAAATTTTAACATTATATTCATCTTAAATATATTAATTAGGTACTAGTTGGGTCAGTTATAAGTATTGTAAGCATACAAAATAAGGCTACAAAAAATATACTATCTTCTTCATATAAATCCTCCTGTTTATAGCTTAAGCTTCCTATACCCATATGATAATATTCCATAATTTAGTTTTAATGTTATAATTATATATTAGTAATAGTTAGTATATTATATATCTTATTCACTTTAAAGTTATAAACTTAAAACCTATTTTCAAATAAAAATTAGTTCAATTTGTTATTGCAATTTATCGAATTAAAGTCTTGTAATAACACTTGTCTTATAACTAAACTTATAAGAACTACTTTTAATTTATATAAGGTAAAAATAAGCTAGAAACGTTGTAATATATAGGGTTTATGGCTATAATATAGATATATGAAATTGTGAGGTGAAGTGTTATGAGCAAGTTAAATGCATTTGATTTTAAAGATAATTCAATAAAAGAGGAATGGATTGATGGCACTATAATGATGTCACCTAGGCCCCAATATAATCATATGGAGATAATGGAAGTTTTAGGGGAAAAATTAAGAAGCTATTTTGGTGATAAATGTAAGGTAAGGACTGAAGGCTCATTATTTCTTACAAAAGAAAATCCCGCTGAATTAAAGAAAGATTTTTCTAAGCTAAAGGAATTAATAACTTCTAAAAAGGCTGAGGTAGTACCTGATATAGCTGTTTATTGTGATAAGAATCAGAGGTTTCGAAGAGGTTTCTTAGGTATACCACAATTAGTTGTAGAAGTTCTCAGTCCAAGTAATTCTTTTGATGATACTGTTAAAAAGAAAGATCTTTATGAATCATATGGTATTCCAGAATATTGGATAGCAGATCCTATGACTAAAAAAGTTCATATATTTAATTTAAAGAGTGATAGATATTCTCTAGATGGTGAATTTAATTTCTTAGAAGAAGAAATTAAATCAGTAAAATTTGAAGACTTAATAATTGATATTAAAGATATAGATTTAATTGAAGATGATGATTTCGATTTTTAGAATTAAATAATAACATAAAATAGTCCACTATATATTTTCTCTATTTATTTCAATTTTATCTTATAACTTAATTGATAAATTTTTATATTACCTAAAAATCCTGTATTTTTATTTGAAACTAAGGAAAATACGGGATTTCTTTACAATAGTCACAAATATAAATGAGAGGAAATAATCTCCCTCTCATTTCTTTATAACACATTATACTAATCAAGATTTTTTATATTTAGCACTCTAGTTGCATTTAAGATTGCAATTACAGATACTCCTACATCTGCAAATACTGCTTCCCACATTGTTGCAACCCCTAAAGCTCCCATTATAAGAACCCCAGCTTTTACAGCTAGTGAGAATATAATATTTTGCTTTGCGATTCTTAGTGTACGCTTTGATATCTTCATTGCTGTTGCTATTTTTGATGGTTCATCAGTCATAATAACTATATCTGCCGCTTCTATTGCCGCATCTGATCCAAGACCACCCATTGCAATACCAATATCTGCTCTAGATAAAACTGGTGCATCATTAATTCCATCTCCAACAAAAGCTAGCTTTCCTTTTGATGATTTTTGTCTTAACAACTCTTCTACTTTTTCAACTTTTCCTGCTGGAAGTAATTCTGTATATGCTTTATCTAGTCCCAATTCTTTAGCTACTTTCATACCAACGCTGTTAGCATCCCCTGTTAACATAACAGTTTGCTTTATATTAGCTGCTTTTAATTCCTTAATTGCTTTTGCTGAATCTGGTTTTACTTCATCTGCAATTACAATATATCCAGCATATTTATTATCTATTGCCACATGTACTACTGTTCCTATTATTTCTCCCTTATAATAAGGAACCTTTATCTTCTTCATTAATTTTGTATTACCTGCATGTACAGTCTTTCCTTTTACAACTGCTCGAACTCCAAACCCAGATATTTCTTCAACATCTGTTATTTCAGATTCATCTATTTTCTTATTGTAAGCTTGTTTTAAAGATATTGAAATTGGATGGTTAGAATAATTTTCTGCATAGGCTGTGAGCTCTAGTAGTTCATCTTTAGAAATACCTTTTGCATTTATCTCCTGTACTGTAAATACCCCCTTTGTTAATGTTCCTGTTTTGTCAAATACAACTATTTCTGCTTCAGCTAATGCTTCTAAATAGTTACTTCCCTTTACTAGAACACCGCTCTTAGAAGATGCTCCTATTCCTCCAAAGAAACTTAATGGTACAGATATAACTAGTGCACAAGGACATGATATAACAAGGAATGTTAACGCTCTTGAAACCCACTCGCTAAATGTAGCTCCTTCTATTAAAAGAGGTGGTACTATTGCTAATATAGCTGCCACAATAACAACTGCTGGTGTATAGTATCTTGCAAATTTTGTTATAAAGTTTTCTGATTTTGACTTTTTACTACTTGCATTCTCTACTAAATCTAATATCTTACTTACAGTAGATTCTTCATATTCCTTTGTAACACGAACAGTTAAAACTCCATTAATATTAATACATCCACTTAATACATCTGATCCTATGGATAGCTCTCTTGGAACTGATTCACCAGTTAATGCTGATGTATCAATCATAGAGTTTCCATCT
>NZ_JBFNEO010000058.1:0-14856 GCF_040797585.1 Clostridium sp. | reverse complement strand
AGGAAGCATTAGGTTTCATAAAATTATGGTTATACCTAATAAGGAATTTAATAAATTGAATTATAAAGGTTACAACATAGAAAAAGGGAGTTATATAAGGGTTGTTCAGGATAATATAAAGGATGAGGTGAATAAAGAGGAAGATAAGGAAAAGTCTTTATTCATAGGAGGAAGAACTTTTTACAATAAAGAGAACATTTTCAATATAGTAATTAATACTATTAGAAATTTAGGAAATGAGTTTATTGTAGTAAATGATGAAGATTATATGAGTATAAAAAATGGTGAATTTAACTTAGGTGAGGGAAGAATACATGTTTTAAACTTTAAACATTGGAAGGAAACAAAACCAGTAGTAAATGAATTAAATAAAATTTTGTATAAATATAATAATGATAATAATTCTGAAAATAAGTATATTAAAATAAATGATAGTAGCAGATATATTTCTTCAAAAGTTCAAGCTTATGATTATAATAAACAAGGGGGAGGACTTATTCTATATTTAGTAACCTTTATAGGAATCTTCTTTTTTATATCCATTTGCGTAGTTTTATTTCTAAGATTATTTTCGGATATACAAAGTGATAAGGAAACCTATAGAAAGCTATATAAAATAGGAATAAGGGATGAAGAAATTAGAAAATACATTTCTAAAGAAATAAAAATCATATTTTTTATCCCTTTAATAATTGGGATATTAATAGCTCTTATTTATACTAGTGTTTTCTATAAAGGGTCAGACCTGTATTTATACGGATTAATAAGCACCTTAATTATAAGTATCATATATATAATTTTTCAAAGTATTTATTATTTTGTATGTAAGGAGATTTATATAAAGGAGATACTAAAAGATATATAAACTTAAGTAAAAATACTATGAGTATTAAATGATTTCAATGCTCATAGTATTGATTTATTAAGCCTCTTCTACATTACTATCTACATTTAAATTATAAAGAAGACCTAAAACAACAAGAGTTCCACCTATTATCTTACCTAAAGATAAAGTTCCTAAGGTATAATAATCAATAATGATTCCAGAAAAAAGCTGACCAATAAATATGATTAAGGTTAAGTAAAAGGCAGATATCTTGTGGTTTATAAAGCTAGACATACCTACTACCATAACTCCAACTATACCACCAAGGTATGCAATGGAAGGAATGGAAGAGAGCTGAGAAGATGATAAAAACATGGGCTCTTTACTAATTAATAAGAATAAGAAAGATAATGCTAGGCCTACAATATAATTAAAAAATGTGCCTTGAAATAAACCTATTCTATTTGCCAGGTTAGCATTTATTATTCTTGCCACCACAATAGATGCTCCAGCTAGTACAGCAAGTAATACATTTATCATAAAAAACCTCCTAATAAAAGGTCATTATTAATATACCAATGGATATTAATATAAGACCAAAAACTTTTTTCTTTTTAAATTTAATAACTTGCATTTCAAGTAACCCATAATGATCTATTATTATGGATGCAAGAGATTGTCCAAGGAGACCTAAAGCAATAGTCAATGATATACCTATAGTTTTAAAGGTCATATTATTGAAAAGTACAGTAAATACTCCTATGGCACCTGCACTATAAAGGTATAGGGGAGCTTGTTTTCTTAATGTTACTTTACTTCTTGTAATTATTAAAACTAGGATAACTCCAATAAGACCAATACCATGAATAATAACACTTCCTAAATAATCCCCAGTGTATCTAGATAAGGTTCCGTTAAAGGCCATCATTATAGATATAAGAACTCCTATAATTCCAGAATATAATTTATACATAGTCCACCTCCTAAATTATCTATTTAAATTTATCACAGAAATTAGAAGTTGTATTATGACATATGTCATAGTATTATAAATTCATATGATGGCTACTAGCTGTAAAACCTCAATCTTCTTAAAAGATGAGGGATAACAGTTGCTATGCCACTAGATTAACTCATCTAAACTTCAGATGGTTGAAAGAACATTCCTTCTGTGAATAGCGTTTAGAAAAGGGGATTTTAATGTGGAGAAGATTAATGATAGGAAGAGATTAGAAGAATATATTTTTAAATATGATATAAACAAGATTTTTACAAAGGATATGACAGGGTATATGGAACTTTTCTTCTTTAAAAAGAATGAACATATATGTAGAACTGATGAAACCATAGAATATCTTTATTTATTTGTAGAGGGGAGGGCAAAGGTATATAATTTCTTAAGTAATGGTAAATCCTTGCTCCTATGTTTTTATAAACCCTTTATGGCTATAGGAGATATTGAGGTTATTAAATATGAAAAAGCTCATTCTAATGTTCAGACCATAGATGATAGTTATTGCATTGCTATAGCCTTTAAACATATAAGAAAGTATTTATTAAAGGATCATGAGTTTCTAAAATTCATATGTGATTCCCTAGGATATAAGCTAAATAAGTTAAGTAAAGATAGTTCTATAAATATTTTATATCCCCTTGAAAATAGATTGGCTAGTTATATATTAGCAATTGTTTCTCATAAGGTAGATGAAAATAAGGATATAACGTATTTTGAGGGTAATCTTACGGAAATTGCAGAACTTTTAGGCACAAGTTATAGGCATCTTTTAAGAACTTTAAATAATCTTTGTACTAAAGAAATCATAAAAAAGAAAAATAATTTTTATGAGGTGATTAATATAGAGCTCCTTGAAGAATTGGCAGGAGATTTATATGAGTTTTAAATTATTCATTTAGGAGGGATTTTTCTTGAAAAGATCAATAATTTTATTTCCAAATTTTTGTAATGTGAATACTATTGAAAACATAAGAAAAAAGTATGACTCACTTGCAGATTATATTCAACCTCATATTACTATAGTTTTTCCATTTGAAAGTGAGATATCTACTGAAGAACTAAAAAAACATTTTAATGAATCATTGAAAGGGGTAAAAAAATTTGGTATTCAATTGAGAGATTTCACAGGTGATTTTAGAGATGGGTATTTATTTCTTAATGTAAAGAAGGGGAATGATCATATAATTGAACTTCATGATAAATTATATAGTGGGATATTAAAAAAATTCTTATACAATAAGATAACATATTGTCCTCACTTAACTGTAGGTAGGACTAATGAACAAATAGAGTTTAATAAGGCAATTGAAGAACTAAGTTTCTATGATGAAAGATTTGAAACAGTAATTGATAAAATATATGTAGAAAATATTGATGATAATGAAAACTCCATTATTGAATTTTCATTTGATTTAGAATAAGTCCTATAATACAATTAAAAATTAATGCATATTGTGAAATTATAAAGGAGCTGTCTCAATTTTTATTTTGAGACAGCTCCTTTAGGTTTTGAAAATCCTTATATGTACTTCTCAAAATAATCTCTATTTTGAGAAGGTTAATTTATATATCTATCCGTTAACTACAGCTAAAAGAGTTTCACCTTCAGTTAGAAGTCTAATCCCTTCAGGTAGCTTTACATCTTTTACAAATATTTTATCTTCATAGTTATAGTTAGACACATCTATTTCTATATATTCAGGTATTTCCTCAACCTGGCCTTGCATTTCTATTTCATTTAAGAAGGACTCTAGAACTAGTCTTTTAAGTTCTAAATTATCAAGTCCCACAAAATTTACTGGAATTTTCATCTTTATAACTTCATTTTCCTTAACATATTGGAAATCTACGTGAATAACCTTACCTGTTATAATATCCTTTTGAACCTCTTTAACAACGCAATATTTAGGACTATCATTAAGATTAAGTTTTAATATAGAGCCCTTAGAGTTGTATTTTAATAATCTATTTAGGATAGAATTTTCAACTTTAATAGGAATAGATTTCTCTAAAAATTCTCCATATATTATTCCAGGAGTTTCTCCATTTTTTCTTATAGATCTTGAATTTTCGTTAAATTCTCTTTCTTTTATTTGAACTGCTAATTGTGACATAATAAATACCTCTTTCCTAAAATTTATATTTAGGAATCTCGCAAAAAATAACTAGACAAAATATACTATTTATTTTCTTTAAGATACCTTATTAAAAGCCCCTATAGCAATAAAAGATGGTTATCTTTATACATTAGGAGCTAAAAACCTACTAAACCATAGATAGGAACTTTCCCCCATATGCATCATCTCCTTTTGACCTTTTACACTATTGTATATTAAAAGTTGGAGTGTACAAACCATTTATTGAAATATTAACCAATTGTTTAAGGTATGTTTACATTGTTAAAGAATAGTAACATAAATTTTTCATTGTGAACAAATATTTTATAAACCCTATTAACTATTGAAGATTTATAATGTATAATTTATCTATGGTGAAATTTGTATATAAATTTAGAAAAATGTAGAAATTAGGAGGGGTAACGTGAATAGAAATAAATTAATACCTATTATAATAGCTAGTTCATTAACTATTTCAAGTACTGCATTATTAAGTAGCACTGCTTATGGTAGTGAGAACGTAAATACAAGAACTTATAAAAGCACAGCTTATAGTAAAAGTAATAATATAATGGGAGCTTCAGAAGCTACTAGAGAGGATATGAAAAATTATTTCAACTCTTTAAATAAGACGGACTATGAACTTCAAGTTTCACCAGAAGAATTTATAGATATAGCTTATGAAGAGGCAGAACTAGAAGGTGTAAGAGGAGATATTCTTGTTGCTCAGGCCTTTCATGAAACCGGATACTTTACCTATGGACATGGGAAAGGAATAGTTAAGCCTGATTATAATAATTTTGGAGGAATTGGAGCACTTAATGGTGGGACAACCGCTGCTATGTTTAAGGATGTGAGAGAAGGTATAAGAGCTCAAGTACAGCACTTAAAAGCATATGCATCAACAGAGCCATTAAAAAATGAGCTAGTAGATCCTAGATTTCACCTTGTTACTAGAGGAAGTGCAAAAACTTTAGAAGAACTTGGTGGTAAGTGGGCTTATCCAGGGTTTGATAGAAATAAGTATCCATCTTTTGAAGAGGCTTTTAAAGATGGAGAAACCTATGGTCAGCTTATATATTCAATTATACAAAGAAGTTTAGGGACAAGCAGTGACAATGGTGGAGATACAGATAAACCATCAGAAAATAATAATGGTGAGGAAGCAAATAAGCCTACAGAGAATAACAATGGTGGGGACACAGATAATCCTACAGAAAATAATAATGGAGAAAATCCTGAGACTCCAACTACTCCAGAAGTAGAGAAGGTAGCAAAGGGAAAAGTGATTAATGTAACCAGTAACCTAAGAATAAGACAAGGAGCTGGAACAAATACCTCTGTAGTAGGATATTTAATTAATGGACAAACCTTTGAAATAAAGGGAAAGAGTGGAGATTGGTATCATATAAATGCCAATGGCAAGGTTGGATATGTACATAAAGATTATGTAGAAGAAATTAAAGAGTCTAATCCTAACAATAATGGAGGAAATCCTGAGAAGCCAACTACTCCAGAAGTAGAAAAGGCAACAAAGGGAAAAGTAATTAACGTAACTAGCAACTTAAGAGTAAGACAAGGAGCTGGAACAAATACCTCTGTAGTAGGATATTTATATAATGGACAAACCTTTGAGATAAAAGGAAGAAGTGGAGATTGGTATCATATAAATGCTGGTGGCAAGGTTGGATATGTTCATAAAGATTATGTAGAAGAAATTAAGGGATCTAATCCTAATAACGGAGGAAATACAGATAAACCAACTACTCCAGAAGTAGGAAATATAACAAAGGGAAAAGTAATTAACGTAACTAGCAACTTAAGAGTAAGAAGAGGAGCTGGAACAAATACCGCTGTAGTAGGATATTTATATAATGGACAAACCTTTGACATAAAAGATAAGAGTGGTGATTGGTATTACATAAATGCCAATGGTAAAGTTGGATATGTTCATAAGGACTATGTAAGAGTAATGTAGAATGAATCTTCTTTTAGATGGTATTTTTTCAACTATCTAAAGGTTAGATGAGTTAATCTAGGGGCGTAGCAACTGTTAACCACCACCTTTCACGCGGATGAGGTGTTACAGTTCCTAGCCATCAGATAAAAGTTATATTTTATATATTTTAAGAAGAGGTAGGTTTATCATAAGATAGACCTACCTTTTTATATTTTTAGATTAAAAGCTAAATATGATAATAGATAATTAAATTCAATTATCTTAAAAGAATTATAGAGTTTAATATAAATTTTTGTTAGAGAGTATGAGGAAAACTATTAAAAAGATTGGAGATATATTTAATTGTAAAAAGATTTATAAATACTATTGACATATTCTTTGGTTGTAACTATAATGATTACAACAGGAGTGATAAAAATGAAGATAAGCAGTAGATTTTCTGTAGCAGTTCATATTTTATCTATAATATCCATGGAAGACACTAATTTATGTACTTCAGAGTGGGTTGCTGGTAGTGTAAATACAAATCCTGTAGTAATTCGTAGGGTCATTGGAATGCTTAAAAGGGCAGGTTTAGTTGATGTACCTAAGGGAACTGGAGGAGCATATCTTTTAAAAGATATAAAGGATATTACATTACTTCAAGTTTATAGAGCTGTAGATGTGGTTGAAGAAGGAGAACTTTTTCAAATCCATGAAAACCCTAATCCAAAATGTCCTATAGGAGCTAATATACAAGGAGTTCTTGAAATTATTTTAGCTAAAGCTGAAAAAGCTATGGAAGAAGTTCTAAGAAATGTGACTATGGAAGATATAGTCCTAGGACTTAGAAAAGAAATTGAATAAAAACTATTCAATTTTTTTAATAAAGTTGTAACATATACGGTTACATCTATAAACTTTATTCCTATAATTAAAGAAATATTTTTTTAACGTTGTTGTAACTAAAGTAGTTACATTAATCTTATTAATAATTAAGGTAAGTGTATTCTCATAGGATTGATTGTTATATTAAATATTTTTTTATATGAGTTGTAACTAAAATGGTTACAATGATTTGAAGATTTAATTATATTATGATCATATGTTTTGAATACATGTATAAGCTAAAAATTAACAAGGGAACCCTACAATATGTAAGTTCTAAAATTAATTTATCATAGGATAATTAGATATAGGTATTAAATTTAGTAAATTATATAGAAATATTATTTTTAGGAGGAATTAATATGTCATTAAATATAAAAGTATACACAGATTTTGTTTGTCCATTTTGTTATTTAGGAAAGAAAGTTTTAGAGGAGTCTATTAAAGATAAAGATGTAACCATAGAGTATCTTCCATTTGAACTAAGACCTATTCCAGCACCAAAGCTTGATCCATGGGAAGATGCTATGAAGGTTCAGTCATGGAATAAATTTATAAAGCCTATGGCGGAGAATCTTCAGCTTGATATGAATTTACCTCATATTTCTCCTCATCCATATACCAATTTAGCATTTATAGGATATCACTATGCTAAGGAAAATAATAAAGGAAATGAATATATTGATAATGTATTTAAGGCATTCTTTAGAGATGAAAAAGATATTGAGGATCCAGAGGTTTTAGTAGAGGTTGCAAAAGCATTAGACCTTAAAGAAGAGGATTTTAGATTAGCATTAAAAGATGACAAGTATAAGAATCTTCAGCAAAGAGCTTTACATCATTCTTATGAAGAGGCAGAAATAAGCTCTGTACCTACTTTTGTAATTGGAGAAGAAGTTATCTATGGAGTAACTAGCATAGAAAATATGGAAGCTATAGTAGAGAGTGAGTTAAATAAAAAATAATAATTACCAAAATATAGAGATGGGAGGCGAATAGTTATGATGCCTAGTATTTTTTTAGGGCATGGAGCACCTACTTTAATTCATGAAAATAATGATTACACAAAATCCATTAGAGATTACTTTAAAGACCATAAAAAACCAAAGTCAATTTTAGTTATATCTGCTCATTATGAAAGTGATGTACAAGAGATAGGGGTCATGGATAACTTTACCACCATATATGATTTTTATGGTTTTCCAAGAGCTTTATATGAAGAAAAGGTAACAGCAAAAGGAGATAAACTTTTAGGTTTAAGGGTGAAGAATCTTTTAAATCATGAACTAAGTGAAAAAAATATAAAGGTAGATATTAATAACAATAGAGGATTAGATCACGGTAGCTGGTCAGTGCTTAAGCTATTAGATCCAGAGGGAAGTATTCCTGTAGTTCAAATGTCTATAAATAGAAATCTCCCTATGGAGGAGCAATTTAATATAGGGAAGGCATTAGAGCCACTAAAGCATGAAGATGTCTTAATCATAGGAAGTGGAGGGATAATCCACAACCTTTATCTAACTGATATGAGTTATGATATAAATGAAAATATATCCCCTTGGGCAAAAGAATTTCATGATTATGTTATGAATAGTCTAGATAATTTTAATATAGATGGAATTTTAAATTATAAAGAAGCGCCTTATGGGAATAAAGGAGTACCAACTCCTGAGCATTATCTTCCACTAGTAATACTCATGGGGACCTCTTATAGAACTAAGAAGTGTGAGATACTAAAGTCATATATTCAATTTTCAAACCTAAGTCTAGATTTCATTGAATTTCACTAGATTTAAATAATAATAGGTAATAGATCACGTCTTCTTTGGAGGAGTGCCAACTGTAGAAGATGAAACCAGAAAGAATTATTTAGAAGAAGTTAAAAAAGTTATTAAAGAAAATCTATAATTAATAAAATAAAAAAGAATCCATGGTGAACTTTTCACCATGGATTCTTTTTATTTATTAAGCAGCAGTTTTGTTAGATGAGTTATCTACCTCTACTGTTTTAACTACTTTATTTCTATTTGATATTAATTTATATCCTTGAAGAATTATAAATGGAACTAAGGATAATACATATATAGTAAGGAATTGATTACCACTAAGTTTACTTACTTCAAATATTCCTCTTAAAGGCTCTATTAGTTGAACAGATGTTAATAAGATAAATCCTATTAAGAATGCCATCCAAGAATACTTGTTAGAGAAGAAACCAATCTTAAATACAGATTCCTTAGATCTACATGTAAATCCATGAACTAATCTTGCAAGACATAGTGTAGAGAATGCCATAGTACTTCCTAGAAGTGCATCACCATTACTTAAACCTATATGGAAGGCTATCATGGTAACTATAGCTATAAGCACACCTTCAATTAAAACTCCAAGGGCAAAACTTTTATCAAGGATTGAAGAGTTTATATTTCTAGGTCTTTCTGACATAACATTTTTATTATGAGGTTCAAGACCTAAAGCTATAGCAGGAAGACTATCTGTAAGTAGGTTCATAAATAATAGATGCACAGGTGCAAAAGGTACAGGTAGTGCAAGTATTGATGCATATAAAACAGATAAAATTCCAGCAGTATTTCCAGATAGTAAGAACTTAATAGAATTTTTTATATTTGAATATATATTTCTACCATTAGCTATAGATTTTACAATAGTTGCGAAGTTATCATCTGTAAGTATCATAGATGCAGCATCTTTTGCAACTTCTGTTCCTGTGATTCCCATTGCTATACCTATATCAGCTTGTTTTAAAGCAGGAGCATCATTAACTCCATCTCCAGTCATGGCAACTACATTACCTTTTTCCTGCCATGCATTTACTATTCTTATCTTATGTTCAGGAGATACTCTAGCATAAACAGAATATTTTTCTACATTATTCCTTAGTTCTTCATCACTCATACTATCAAGGGCAGAACCTTCAATAGCTTCACTTTCATATTTAAGTATTCCTATTTCACGAGCTATAGCAGCTGCTGTGATCTTATGGTCACCAGTTATCATAACAGGCTTAATTCCAGCCTTTATACAATCCTCTACAGCCTTTTTTGATTCCTCTCTTGGAGGGTCAATCATGGAAATAAGACCTACAAATATGAAGTTATTTTCATCTTCTAAAGTTAAGTCTTTAGTCTCATCTATTTCCTTATAGGCAAAGGATAGAACTCTAAGACCACTTTGAGATAATTTTCTATTTACATCTTCTATAGCCTTTTTATCCTCTTTAGTTAATTCACGAACTCCATTAGAAGTTTCTATTTTTACAGCTCTATTAAGCATTACATCTAGGGCACCCTTAGTGAACATTAAAGTTTGTCCATTTATTTTATGAAGGGTACTCATAAGTTTTCTATCAGAGTCAAAAGGTATTTCACTAAATCTCTTATATTCATTTCTTATAAATAATTCGTTTAAGCCATATTTTTGACCTAAGTTTACAAGAGCTACTTCTGTTGGGTCTCCAAGTTCTGCTTCAGCAGTAGAGGTAGCATCATTACATAAGATACTCATTAAAAGTAACTTGTTCTCTAATGTATTATCAGTTTTAAGGTTATTTTCTTCTATTAATTTATTATCTACATATAACTTTTTAACAGTCATTTTATTTTGAGTTAAAGTTCCGGTTTTATCAGAACATATTATAGAAACACTTCCAAGACTTTCAACTGCTTGTAGCTTTCTTATTATAGCATTTTCTTTTGACATCTTTTGAGTTCCAAGAGCTAGTACAATAGTAACTATAGAACTAAGAGCCTCAGGAATTGCAGCCACAGCTAAAGCTACGGCAAACATAAAGGAGTCAATAAGATTGTAGCCTCTATACATGTTTAAAGCAAAAATAATTCCACAGATTATAAGGATTATAATAGCTAATTTTTTACCGAAGTCATCTAAGCTAACTTGTAGTGGAGTTTTCTTTTCCTTTGCACTTTCTAAAAGCTTTGCAACATTTCCGATTTCAGTTTCCATACCTATAGAGGTAATTAATACTGTAGCTCTACCATAGGTTACAAGGCTTCCAGAAAAGACCATGTTTTTTCTATCTCCTACAGGAACATTATTTTCATTAATAATCTCATCATTCTTTATAACACTTAAAGACTCACCAGTTAATGAGCTTTCATTAACCTGAAGACTGTAATTCTCAATTATTCTACCATCTGCTGATATAAAATCACCAGCTTCTAAATATAGTATATCTCCTACAGTGACTTCTTCTGAAGCTATTTCAACTTTCTCGCCATTTCTCAATACCTTAGACATTGGTGCAGAAAGTGCTTTTAAGCTGTTTAGAGATTGCTCTGCTTTAATATGTTGAACAGTTCCTAAAATAGCATTTATAACTATTACTGCAAAGATAACTATAGCACTTTCAGGATTTCCTAAAAACATAGATATGGTAGCTGCAATTATTAGTATGATAACTAAAAGATCTTTAAATTGCTCCATAAATACTGAGAAAATAGATTTTTTAGCACCTTCATTAAGCTTGTTTAAGCCATAGGTAGCTTTTCTTTTGTTAACCTCATCACTAGTAAGACCGCTAGTACTTGAGGTTAACATGGACATTAATTCATCTTTAGATTTATTATAGGCGTTTTTCATTTTGTTATGACCCCTTTCAAATTTTAGAATAAAAAACAAGACCTTTAATATAATTCTAGATCCTAGAATCACATTAAAAGTCTTGTAACCAATAGGATTGGTATATAATACCAGGCGATATTCCTCGCCGTTATGTTGATACTATATTTATTACTACTCCCTTTTAACATTGTCTACGAGTATTATAATAATTGAAAATCGAGTCAATGTCAATATAATTGGATGTTAATATATTTTAACATATTATAAATAAACCGTTAATAAGTTAGGAATAAACTGTTTATATGTTATGTTAAAAAATCCACCGTAAATTGAAAGTTAGGTGGATAGATTATTTCATCGTACACTTAAGAGTAAAGCTTTAGTACTTTTTTTAAGTTTGTTTTAGCTATGGCATTAGCAGCAGTTTTAGCAGTATATAATGCTCCTTGAAGCCAACTATGCTTAGTAGAAATATGCTCTCCAGCAAAGAATATTCTTTCATCATATTCTGGTTTTATCATATCATAAGCAAAAAGCTGTTTTTGACATGGAGACATGATACAAAAAGCACCTTTAAAATCGGGAGCTCCATTCCAATTGAAATTTTTATAATCAGTAACTAAATCATTTAAAAATCCATAGGGAAGTCCATGTACCCTTTCTACAGATCTTTTAACAAAGTCTATTTGATCTGACTCTCTCATATTTCCAACCCTTGTGGAGTCCAGTCCTAAGTTATAGGATGCTAGTAATACCCCGGGTGCGTCCAAGGAATAGCTTTTTTCATATACATGATCTGAAGGATATGCAATAGTTTGTATAGCTTCATCTGTATATGATATTCCCCCTTTTATACCACCGTAAGGCATTTCTTCTTCCCAGAATTTTTTCTTGCAGTAGAAATATACTTTATGAGAGTCAGTATAGGTAACCTCTCTAATAGCTTGCATCTTTTTAGAAGAAAAGATAGGATTTAAAGTTATTTCTCTTAATACACTAAAGGGAAGGGTGCAAATTATATAATCAAAGGATTCAAACCCATAACCTGTATCAGAATTATTTCTATATTCAATTAAAGTTTTATTGTTCTCAGGAGTTTTATATATGCTAGTAACTCTATGACCAGCCTTAAAATCACATTTACCTAAAACTTCATTAGGAATATCTTTATACTCTTTAGGGTAGTCTGACATTAGGCTATTATAAAATGATAAAGGTAGATTCACCATACCACCCTTAATTTTATAAAGGGTAGTAAAATCTAAAGAATAATTTTCCTGCATTACTTCTCCATTAGCATAGTAGAAGTATGCACCTAAAAAAGGGTCTATAGAGGAGATAAGCTCTATGGCTCCTTCACTTAAATTAAGATAATTTAAAGATTTTCGAACTCCCATAGCACTATATCTATTATATAAAGGAGAATAATTTTTAAGGATTTTTAAGGTTTCAATTCTTTCTTTAATAGGTAGAGTTTTAATAAAGTAGTTTGAGACATATTTAATGAATTTATCCCAAGGGATGTTTCTTTCAAATTCAGATAGACTAAATAAGGGATAAATATATTTCTCTATATTAGAGGAAGTATTCCGAGTTCTAGTTCCTCTTATCCATAAAAAAGTGTTAGGGTTATTTTGAACAAAGGGCAAAGTTTCTAAGTTAAATAAGTTAATATAATGCCAAGTGGTTTCGTGAGATATAGGTACTCTCATGGCACCTAAATCCCCATAATATTTTTTATTCTTATCGAAATAATAAGTGTATACACGTCCACCTATTCGATCACTATTAGCTTCATATATAGTTATATCTGCTCCTAGTTTCCTAAGTTCGAAGGCAGCAGCAAGGCCAGAAGAGCCACCACCAAGTATTCCAACTTTTACTCCTTTTAAAGATCCTAAAGGAGCATAGAATGTAATATCTTTTGGAGGACTTAAAAGATTTATAATATGATTAAAATCTCCTAACCGGCCAAGCTTCTTTAGTTCTTTTTTTAAAATATCATGCCTTTTTTCATCTGTAGGGTTAAGAGGAGGGATATTAATATTAGAATTCATAACTATTACTCCAAAAAATTCTTTAATAATATAATATTGTAAGAAATATGAAGTGTTACAAAGGAAAGGCTTTAGAAGTATTAGTTATTCAAAGAATTCAATTCCTATAGCTTTATAAAAAGGTAAATCTATATTATGAGATAAAGGCAGGTCATGATCCTCTCTGAATTCTATTATTGCTTTTTCATGATTTCTCCATACCTTCCGTCTACTTTTCCAAAATAATATTTTAAGTCTCTAAGTTTATATTGAATATGGTATACATCTGCTCCTATAAAATCTATAATGCATTACTTATTATTTCTATTAAGAAGTTCAATATTCTAAGTTTAATAGGTTTAATAAATAAGGGGAATATTACAAAGAATCTTGTTTAATATGTTACTAGCTGATAAGCTATATTTGTAGTTTAAAATTTATGGTAGAGTAATGGATGATAAATTCATAGAAAAGGGTGAAGTTATGAAGGTTACTATAAAGGATGTTGCTAAAGAGGCTAATGTGGCCCCATCTACTGTATCAAGAGTATTATCAAATAATCCTAAGATAAGTGAAGAAACAAGAAAAAAGGTTATGGAGGCAATAAAAAAGTTAGAATATAAGCCTAATGCCATAGCTAGGAGTCTTGCAAATAATAAAACTAGAATTTTAGGAGTAGTACTTCCAAATGAAGCACAGGATTTATTATCTAATCATTTCTTTGTTCAGGCTATGAAGGGGATGAGCTTATATGCTCAAAGTAAGAATTATTATATAACCTATGCATATAGTAAGGATGAAGAGAGTGAAAAAGAGTATATAAGGGATTTTACTACTAGTAAATTAGTAGATGGTATATGTCTTCTTAGGGCTAAGGAGAAGGATGAAACCATAGAATACTTAAAAGAAATAAATTTTCCTTTTGTTGTTATAGGAAGACCAGAGGATTCTAAGAATTTGTTATGGGTGGATAATGACAACTTTAGGGCCATGTATGATGTAGTAAACAGGCTTATACAAAGAGGAAATAGGAATATTGGTTTTATAGGGGGAAGGGAGAAATGGAGTGTATCTAAGGATAGATTAAAAGGATATAAAATGGCAGGAGAAATTAATGATATAGATTTCTCAGAAGAGTATATTATTCATATGAAAGAATTTAATGAAGAAGATGGATATAAGGCTACCAAGGAAATACTAAAAAATCCACATATAACAGCTTTGGTTACCACTGATGATTTATTAGCTTTTGGTGCTATTAAGGCTCTAAAAGAAATAGGAAAAAACCATGTAGCTATAGTAGGATTTAATAATACTCCATTAGCAGAGTTTCAAAAGCCTTCTTTATCATCAGTTGATATAAATGCAGTGGACCTTGGATATTATGGAATAAAGTTATTAATAGATAAATTGGAAGGTAAAGAGCTTAAGAG
>NZ_JBFNEO010000057.1:0-14929 GCF_040797585.1 Clostridium sp. | reverse complement strand
AGATCCTTAAGAAATAAGAATGGATCATCTATTAAGAACCTATATAAAATAGTATAAGATAAGGCTGAGGCTTTAGAGTTTTTAGCTAATGAAACCACTAAGTGCTTAGACATACCTTTAAAAGATGTAAACTTTAAAAAGGGAGTATTAGTTGCTGCTATAGTTAGAGATTCTGAAACCATAATTCCAGGAGGAAATGATTGTATAAAGAATGGCGATGGAGTAATTCTTGTAACTCACAGAAAAAATGTGATGGATATTAATGAAATACTAATGGAAAGGGGAGTTTAACATGAACTACCCAAGAGTATTTAAGGTTTTAGGTAGAGTTACAATATATGAAGCATTGATAATGATTTTTCCACTTATAGTATCTTTAATATATGGTGGAGGAGATGCTAGAAGTTTTATTATAACTATGATAATAATGCTTTTAGTAGGAGCCTTAATGAATAGAATAAAACCTAAGAGTAGTGGGTTTTATGCCAAAGAGGGATTTTTAACTGTGGCACTATGCTGGATAGTAATATCACTCTTTGGAGCATTACCTTTTTATTTAAGTGGATCTACAACATCATTTGTAGATGCCATATTTGAAACTGTATCAGGTTTTACAACCACAGGAGCATCTATTTTAACTGAAGTAGAATCCTTACCTAAAGGTATATTATTTTGGAGAAGTTTCACCCACTGGATTGGAGGAATGGGAATTTTAATATTCACTTTAGCTCTTATGCCTTCTGTAGGGGGAAATACTATACATTTATTAAAAGCAGAAAGTCCAGGACCAACTCCAGGAAAACTTGTTCCAAGGATAAAGCAAACTGCTAAAATTATGTATTTAATTTATTTCTTTATGACTGTAGTTCAAATAATACTACTGAAACTTGCAGGATTAGACCTTTATAATGCTATGGTAAATGCTTTTGGTACTGCAGGTACTGGAGGATTCTCTAATATGAATACTAGCATAGCAGCTTATAATAATGTTTATGTAGAAGTTATTATAACTGTATTTATGTTACTGTTTGGAGTTAATTTTGTTTTATATTTTCAGCTTATTACAGGAAATATAAAGCAGGCTTTTAAAAATGAAGAAGTGAAATATTATTTAATCATAGTATTTATATCTATGATTATAATTGCCTTTAACATAAAAGGAGCTAATGGGATATCTCTCTTAGAGTCCTTTAGACAATCTTCCTTCCAAGTAGCTTCTGTGGTAACAACTACAGGTTATTCAACAGTTAACTTTGATTTGTGGCCAACTCTTAGTAAGGTAATATTAACATTACTCATGCTTATGGGATGTTGTGCAGGTTCTACTGGAGGAGGAATTAAAACTGTACGTATAGTTCTTTTATTTAAAACTATAAAAAGAGAAATCAATAAAATCATTCATCCTAGAATGGTTAATTTAGTAAAACTAGATGGAAAAGTAATAGAAGATGAAACTATATCTAGTGTAGCAATATTTACATTTTTATATATTATTATTATTTTAGGGGCGGTATTTTTGGTATCCTTTGATGGAATGGATATGGAGACAACTTTTTCATCAGTTCTTGCCACTATAAGTAATATAGGACCAGGCTTTGGAGTAGTTGGACCTATGGGAAACTTTAGTAGTTTCTCCCCTATGAGTAAACTAGTATTTTCATTTTGTATGTTAGCTGGAAGACTAGAAATATATCCAATGCTAATAATATTTAAATTTACAAAGTGGAAAAAATCCTAGAATTAAATGAAATACATATTAAATTAAACCTATATATTAGAAAAATATAAAGCACTCTATGGACATTCCATAAGGTGCTTTATATTTTTTATGTATAATCTAAGGTTTATCTTAAAAAAATATAATTTGACTTTGAAGTTATGGTTAATAAGTTATGAGTGATTATGATTTTATTTGAATGAAAATGAATTATTTTGATTGAAGGTGATTGATTTATTATAAAAAATCGTGTATTATAAGATTAAGGAAGTGATGTAAATGTTAACAGAGGAGAGATATGAACTAATTATTCAAGAAATTAATAAAAACTCTGTAGTTTATGTTAGTGAGTTAGTTACATTATTAGATACTTCAGAATCCACCATAAGAAGAGATTTAAACGCTCTTCATAAAGCTGGAAAGCTTAAGAAAGTTCATGGGGGAGCTACAGCTTTAGATAAAGGAATCAATACTAAAGAAGATATGGTATCTGTTAGACAAAAACTTCATACTGATGAAAAAGTAAAAATTGCAAAATATGCAGCTAGTTTAATAGAACCAGGTGATTTTGTTTATATAGATGCAGGTACAACCACTGAGGTTATGATTGATTTTATTGAAGAGAAAGAAGCTATCTTTGTAACCAATGGTATAGCCCATGGTAAAAAGCTAGTGGAAAAACAATGTAAGACCTTTATTCTAGGGGGAGAAATAAAATGGGCTACAGAGGCTACTATAGGAGTGGAAGCCATTAATAGCTTAAAAAAATATAATTTTACAAAAGGATTCTTTGGAACTAATGGAATATCAAAGAATAGAGGATATACAACCCCAGATATAAATGAGGCATTAGTAAAGGAAGAAGCTTTAAGTAGAACAAGAAATGCTTATGTATTAAGTGATAATTCTAAGTTTGATGAAATAAGTAGTGTAACCTTCGGTGAACTTTATAAGGCAGCAATAATTACAACAACAATTGAAGATAATGAATACAAGGAATTAACAGAAGTACTGGAGGTGCTAAGGTAGTGATATATACTATAACATTTAATCCAGCCTTAGATTATATAGTTAGGGTTGAAGATTTTAATTTAGGAAGTTTAAATAGAACATCTTATGAGGAGATTTATCCAGGTGGTAAAGGTATTAATGTATCTATGGTTTTAAAAAACCTAGAAGTTAATAATATAGCTCTTGGATATGTGGCTGGTTTTACTGGAGATGAAATAGAAAGAAGAGTTAAGGCCTTTGGATGTAATACTGATTTTATTAAACTAAAGGAAGGTATGTCTAGAATCAATGTAAAGCTTAAGTCTACTAAAGAGTCAGAGATAAATGGACGCGGACCAGATATAGATAAGGAAGATTTAGATTTACTTTATAGTAAGCTAGAAGGTCTAAAAGAGGGAGATATTCTTGTATTAGCAGGAAGTACTCCAGAAACTCTTCCAAAGGATATATATGAAAATATTATGGAAAGATTAGAAAAAAATAATATAAAGTTTATAGTTGATGCTACAGGAAAACTTTTATTAAATGTATTAAAATATAAGCCGTTTTTAATTAAGCCTAATCATCATGAATTAGGGGAATTATTTAATGTAGATATTAAAAATGAGGAAGAGATAATTCACTATGGAAATAAACTTATAGAAATGGGAGCAGAAAATGTGCTTATTTCCATGGCAGGTGATGGAGCCATATTCATTACCTCCAGTGGAGAAGTGATTAAAAGTAAGGCGCCTAAGGGAGATGTTAAAAACTCAGTAGGAGCTGGAGACTCTATGGTGGCAGGATTCTTAGCAGGTTATTTAAAGAATTTTAATCTAAAAGAGGGATTTAAAATGGGAGTAGCTACAGGAAGTGCTAGCGCCTTCTCTAATGGTCTTGCTACAAAGAAAGAGGTATATAAATTATTAGATGAAATATCTTAAGAAATTTTAGAGATAAGTAGTAAGTATGATAGTCCATTTTATGTGATACTAAATGAAAGGAATTCAATGATAGAAATCTATTAAAAATTCTTACTCTTTGTATTACTGAAAAGACACTCCATATATTTAACTAATAATTTTATTTAATCATTTAAAATAATGATAGTGTAAAGTGTGCTATGAAAAGATTAATCTTAATGAAGTAATAATATAACATTAGATAAAACTTGAAACTGAGTTTAATTTAGTAATTAAGGAGGATATTTTATGAAAATTACTGATTTATTAAATAAAAATGGTATTGAGTTAAGCACTAATATAAGAACAAAAGAAGAAGCTATAGATAAATTAGTGAATTTAATGAGTAATACAGGAAACTTAAATAACAAGGATGAGTATAAAAAGGCAGTTTTAGATAGGGAGAGCTTAAGTACTACAGGCATTGGAGATGGAATAGCTATACCCCATGCTAAGACTAAGGCAGTAAAAAAAGCGGGATTAAGTGCTATGGTGGTTAAAGAAGGAGTAGATTATGATTCTTTAGATGGAAATCCAGCAAAGCTATTCTTTATGATTGCAGCTCCAGAAGGGGAGAATAATGTTCACTTAGAGGTATTAGCAAGACTTTCAACAATACTAATGGATGAAGGCTTTAGAGAAAAACTAATAAAGGCAAAGGATAAAGAGGAATTCCTAAGTCTTATTGATGATAAAGAAAATGAAAAGATAAATTCAGAGAATAACAAAGAATCAAAAGATGAGTATAAAGTGTTAGCTGTTACAGCATGTCCTACAGGTATCGCACACACCTTTATGGCTGCTGAAAGTTTAGAAAACAAGGCTAAAGACATGGGCGTATCAATAAAGGTAGAAACCAATGGATCTGGTGGAGCTAAAAATGTCTTAACAAGAGAAGAAATTGAGAAGGCAGAATGTATTATAATAGCAGCAGATAAAAAAGTTGAAATGGAAAGATTTAATGGTAAGAGAGTGATCCAGACTAGAGTTTCTAACGGAATACACAAGGCAGAGGGATTAATCAATGAAGCACTAAGTAGTAATGCACCAATATATACTCATGATACAAACAGTGAAAAATCAAATGTAAATGAGGAAAAAGAAGGAATTGGACGTGAAATATATAAGCACTTAATGAATGGTGTTTCTCATATGTTACCTTTTGTTATTGGAGGAGGAATACTCATAGCCTTAGCATTTTTATTTGATGACTATGCTATAGATCCGAAAAACTTTGGATCTAACACTCCTTTTGCAGCCTTCTTAAAGAATGTAGGGGGAACAGCCTTTGGATTTATGCTGCCAGTACTTGCAGGATATATTGCTATGAGTATAGGAGATAGACCAGCACTAGCAGTAGGTTTTGTAGGTGGTATGCTTGCAAACACTGGTGGATCAGGATTCTTAGGAGCATTACTTGCAGGATTCCTATCAGGTTATTTAGTATTAGGATTAAAGAAGTTATTCTCTAATTTACCAAACAGTCTAGAGGGAATAAAACCAGTATTACTTTATCCGTTCTTTGGAATACTATTAATTGGAGCAATTATTACATTCATAATAAACCCTCCAGTAGCAGGTATAAATAATGGAATTACAAATATGTTAAACGACATGGGAGCTAGCAGCAGAATATTACTTGGAGCAGTTTTAGGTGGAATGATGGCAATAGACATGGGTGGTCCTATAAATAAGGCAGCTTATGTATTTGGTACAGCTTCTCTAGCAAGTAGTAACTTTGAAATTATGGCAGCAGTTATGATTGGTGGGATGGTACCTCCATTAGCTATTGCATTATGTACAACTTTCTTTAAGAATAAGTTTACTGAGAGAGAAAGACAATCTGGATTAACTAACTATATAATGGGATTATCATTTATAACAGAAGGAGCAATTCCTTTTGCAGCAGCGGATCCATTAAGAGTTATACCAGCTTGCGTTATAGGATCATCAGTGGCAGGAGCTTTATCTATGGTATTTGGATCTGCATTAAGAGCACCTCATGGTGGAATATTTGTTTTACCTGTTATAAGTAATCCTTTAGGATACTTTATAGCCTTAGTTATAGGTTCCTTTACAGGTATGACTATACTTGCTTTATTAAAGAAAAAAAGTTAATTAAATTTAAAAAACAAAGTAGTATCATACTTAAAACAAAGTAGTATGATACTATTTTGTTTTAAAATATTATTTATCTAATTAGAATTAGCTTTTTCTAAATTTGTATTTCTTATTTCTTCATTAACTATAGCTAAATGTAAATATTTTCTATAAATGTTCGATAATAGTTTTAGATCTGTTAAAATTTCAAAAAATAGTTTAATATTCAATATAATTACTAGTTATTTGAAAATCATATAAGTTTGAGTATTCCGTTATATGTTAAATAAATATTTAATAGAACTAACTTTTGTTAGATTGGGCAAGGATGGTTATTAAAATTTATCTATGAATTTAGAAAAAAATTAGTGATTATATTTTTTAAGCATGAAAAGAGTAATGTCTATATATTTTAACAGAACTATAATTTTTAATGGAGGATTAAAAAATGTTAAATTCAATTTCATCATCAAATCCATTTAATTTGACAGGTAATTATACTAATAATTCAGAGATTAAGTCATTAGAAAAACAAAGAGAAAATATTAGAGAGCAAATAGAAAAGACGAGTAGTGATAAGATTCCAAGCGATGTAAAAGAAAGTTTACTAAAATCTCTTAGAGAACAATTACAACAAGTAGAAACTCAAATAGAACAAAAAAATATGGAAGGCTTAAAAAATAAGAATAGTAGCGAAAAAAATAATAATCATTTTGCTAAAGATATAAAAAAAGAGAATAATAATACTAATATAGAAAATGTTATTTTATATAGTTCTAATATATACAATAATATTAAATCCATAAATAAGATTAAAACTTCTATAAAAGGAGAAACCAATATTTTAAATAGTGAAGCTAAGTTGGATGAGGCAAGAGGAGCTATAGAAATAGCAGCTAAAAAAAGGCATAAAGCAGAGAGAAATCAAAATAGTATAAATAAATTAAATTCTAAAATATATGAAGAGATGAATAATTCAAATAATAATATTAAAGTACGTGAAGATAAAGATGAAGAATATAGAGAAATAGTAGAAGATACTAAAGAAGATAAACAACTAAAAAGTAGAGAATCAATAGATATTTTTGCTTAAATATAATTACTAGAAATATTAATTAAATGTCTTCATAAATATTTTATGAAGACATTTAATTTGTTATTGCAATTTATAGTTTTTAAATTATTACATAAACTTAAAATATTAAGTGAAACTTGGCAATGATTATATAAGATAGTACATATTTATGTCATAAATAACAAATCCTAATTATAAGTAAATAATTTTTTTGCTATTTATTCATATTTTATTATAGGTATATGGTGTAATATAAAATGAAGTTAAAAAGAGTAATAATATTTTTAGTAATACTTTTAACATTTAGTAGCACAACAGCTTTTGCAAGCCAGCCTAAGCCTTCTATTTTAATGGGAGAAATCTTAGAAGTACAAAAAGATGATAAGGAAGATGTAACTAGGTTACTAGTGGAAGGATATATAAAGTCCTGTGATGTTTATAAAGAGAAAGTCCTTGTAATTGTAAATAAGGATACTAAGATAATAAAGGGTTGTGATGAGAAAAAGGAAAAGCCTGACTTTGCAAAAGGTGATAAGGTCTTTGTGGTATTAAGTGCAGCTATGACTAAATCCATACCACCTCAAGCTTCAGCAAAGAAAATTCAAGTATCTAAACCAGTACAATAAAATCTCAAGGAATATACATAAATAATTAAGGTTCTAAAAGATATTAATTAGTATCTTTTAGAACCTTTTATCTATATTATATTTGAATTTATTGAAAACTTTAGATTTTAACTAGTATATAAAATAGGTTTTCATTGAAAACACTATGACATATAATTAGAATAATTTTATATGAGAAAATAAAAAATACTGTAAGTAATTATTGAAACAAATAAACTTGTAGTGTTTAACTTTTATTTATGTTTATTAAATTATAAAGATGAAGGGAAGGAAAAGTTTTGCTTGAAATGACTTCAGAACAAGGACAAAGTATTGTAGATAAGATGATGAAAGTAATTCCATATAACATAAATGTAATGGACAATGTAGGTACCATAATAGGGAGTGGACAAAGTGAGAGGATAGGGGTGGCTCATGAAGGGGCTATAGAAGCAATAAAAACTCATAAAATGGTGGAGATACATTATGATGGAGATAATGCAAAAAAAGGAGTTAATTTACCTATAAGATTTAGAGGGAACGTAGTTGGAGTAATAGGAATTAGTGGGAATCCAGATGAGGTTAGAGCCTTTGCAGAGCTGGTTAAGGTAACAGCAGAATTACTTATTAAGCAGCAGTACATGTTAGATGAAAAAAGATTTAGAGAAAAATTAGAAGAGGAATTCTTTTATCACTGGATATATAATACAAAGGAGTATGAGGAAGAATTTATTCAAAGGGGAAAAGACCTAGATATAGATATATCACTTCTACGAAGAGCAGTTGTAATAGATGGGAAAGACATTGAGAAGGAGAGAATTAAAAAGATTTTATTTAAAGGGGAGTATGTTTTAAACTACTATAACAATAAAATATTAATTCTAATAAATAAAGAGAGGGATATTAATGTGTTTATAAATAGCTTAATTAAAAGATATCCTAATATAGAAATAGCTTTTGGAAGGGTGGAGAAGATAATAGGAGTTTCGGCAAAACAGGCTATAAAGGCTTTAGATATTGGAAAAACTATCCCTATTTATAATAGAATTTATGATTATGAGAAAGTTTCTATAGTTGACCTTATTGTAAAAAATGGAGGGGGAAAGTCAATATTGGAGAAGATGAGAGCTCTAGATGAAGAGGGACGGGCTTCAGAACTTATGGATACTTTAATTACTTTTATAAAAAGAAATGGAGAAATGAGTAAGGTAGCAGAAGATTTACATATTCATAGAAATAGCTTAAGCTACAGATTAAATAAGATAGAGAGTATAACAGGGAAGAACCCTAGGAATTACATGGATTTATATGAGCTTATAAATGGAGTTTTAGTTTATAGTTTTCACAATAAGACTGTGCAATTGCACAAAAATTAGATAGGTAAAATTAGGAATATGCCTAATGATAATGGTTTCATAAGCCTTTACAATTATAGTGTTAATAAAACTAAATTGGGGGTGAGAATAATGCAAGTAACAGCATTAGGAGCAATAATAGGATTAATTTTAGCAATTGTACTAATTATTAGAAAGGTTCATCCAGCCTATGGACTTATTATTGGGGCTTTAGTAGGTGGAGTAATAGGTGGAGCAGGACTAGTTGGAACAGTAAACTTAATGATAGATGGAACTAAAGGAATAGTTACAGCTATACTTAGAATATTGACAGCAGGAGTTTTAGCAGGGGTTCTTATTGAATCAGGGGCTGCAGCTAAGATTGCAGAAACTATCGTGGATAAGATAGGAGAAGCAAATTCTTTAATAGCCTTAGCAATAGCTACTTTAGTTTTAACTTCTGTTGGGGTATTTATTGATGTTTCAGTAATAACAGTATCACCAATAGCATTAGCAATAGCAAATAGAGCAAATATATCTAAGACATCAATTTTAATTGCTATGATCGGGGGAGGAAAGGCTGGAAATATAATGTCACCTAACCCTAATGCCATAGCAGCATCAGATGCTTTTAAGATTCAACTAACTTCTCTTATGGCATCAGGAATAATACCAGGAATAGTAGGACTTATTGTAACATGTATTATAGCAAAAAAATTAATAAATAAAGGGGTTAAGGTAAAAAGTGAAGAGGTCCAAATAACTTCATCAGAGAAACCAAGTTTTTTCTCTTCTATAATAGGACCTGTGGTTGCTATAGGGCTTTTAGCTCTTAGACCAATATTCAATATAAACGTGGATCCTTTAATAGCTCTTCCGGTAGGTGGAGCAGTTGGAGCCCTTGCCATGGGTAAGATTAAGGATTTAAATGCTTATGCAACTAGTGGATTAAGTAAAATGACTGGAGTTGCCATATTACTTCTTGGAACAGGAACCATAGCGGGAATAATTGCAAATTCAGGATTAAAAGATCTAATTGTAAATGGATTAAGTAGTTCAGGTCTTCCAGCCTTTGCTTTAGCGCCAATAGCTGGAATATTAATGTCAGGGGCTACAGCTTCAACTACTTCAGGAACAGCAGTAGCTAGCCAGGTCTTTGGACCTACCATTCTTGATCTTGGGGTTTCACCATTATCATCAGCAGCTATGATTCACTCAGGAGCCACAGTTTTAGATCATCTTCCACATGGAAGTTTCTTTCATGCCACTGGAGGAAGTGTATTTATGGATATAAAGGATAGACTTAAACTTATACCTTATGAATCATTAATAGGTCTTTCTATGACAGTAGTTTCTACAATAATATTCGGAATACTAAAGTAAAAAGGAGTAATAGTTATGAAATTTGTTTTAGCACCAGACTCATTTAAAGAAAGCATGAAGGCTATAGAAGTTACAGAAGCCATGGAAAAAGGAATAGGAAAAATATTTAAAGATGCTAAGTGTATAAAAGTGCCTATGGCTGATGGAGGAGAAGGTACAACTCATGCTTTGGTTCATTCAACAAATGGAATCCTTGAAAAAGTTAAAGTTATAGGACCTTTAGGAGAGGAAGTAGAAGGCCAGATTGGAATCTTAGGACAAGGAAAGATTGCTATTTTAGAAATGGCAAGTGCAAGTGGTTTAGAACTTATATCAAAAGAAGAAAGAAATCCTATGATAACAACTACATATGGCACAGGACAGCTTATAAAAGCAGCCTTAGATAAGGGCGTAGAAAAGATACTTATTGGAATAGGTGGAAGTGCTACTAATGATGGAGGAGCTGGAATGCTTAAAGCCCTAGGTGTTAAACTTATGGATGAGGAAGGAAAAGAGTTATCTTTTGGTGGAGGAGAACTCTTAAAGCTAAAACATATAGATATAAGTGGATTAGATGAAAGAATAAAAAATGTAGACATAGAAGTTGCCTGCGATGTTACTAATCCTCTTACAGGTGAAAAAGGAGCAGCCTATATATTTGCACCTCAAAAGGGAGCAGATAAAAATATGGTTAAAATCCTTGATGAGGCACTTAAAAATTATAGTAGGGTTATAAAAGAAACCTTAAATAAAGATATTGAAAAGGTAGAAGGAGCAGGGGCTGCAGGTGGACTTGGAGCAGGGTTAATGGCATTTTTAGATGCCAAGCTAAAAAAAGGTATAGATATGGTTATAGAATATACAGGTTTAGAGGATAAAATAAAAGACTGTGATTTCGTATTTACAGGAGAAGGAAGTATAGATTCACAAACTATTTATGGCAAAACTCCTATAGGAGTTGCAAAACTAGCTAAAAAATACAATAAACCGGTAATAGCCTTTGCAGGAAAAATAGGTGATAACTTAGATGAACTTTATGATAATGGAATAGATTCTATTATAGGAATTTTACCGGGAATATGTACTTTAGAAGAAGCCTTAAAGGACGGAAATAAAAATATGGAAAAGGCAGTAGAGAATATAGCTAGAGTAATAAAGGTTAAATAAAAGTGTTATAAAATTTTAAGGAACAATTTAAATATATTTGATTTAATTTAATTTTATTTTTTTAGGAAGAAAATGAGGTAATTTCTTAATATTTCTATGTGGATTATATATAATTTTAATAAGATTATATATAACTTATAGGAAGCTAAGAAGTTACCTTGTTTTATTAAATTCTCACGTAATATTGGACGTAGGTATTCTTTAGTATATAATATGTATATTATATTTACATGGAGGAATTATGTGGAATAAAAAGCTACTTACAGCAATAAGATACTATACTCTTTTACTTATAATGGTAGGTATAGTCACTATAAATGATACAGTAACCAATGAAACCATAATATTTATATTATTATTTATAATAAATAATCAATTAAGGTTTTTCTCCTTAGAAAAAAATTCTCATAAGATAATTTCTTTTATTATAGAAGTTATATTTATAACCCTTGGATATAAATATATAGGAGGGTATCTCATTACTTATCTTATATTAGAAGCATTAGATAGTAATATATTATTTAAGGGATATGTAAAGATCATATTTAATATAATTATATGTGCTCAGGGAATATATTTTTCTCTATACAGGGATTTAGAATTTAAAATCCTTAACATAGGAGTATTAGTAATTTTTATAGCTATATTATATTTTATAAATGATGAAAATGATAAGAAGCTTAAGGCGCAAGAACTTTATGATAGACTTAGATTATCAGAAGAAAAGCTTAAAATTGCTAATAGAGACCTTGAGATTTATGCAAGCTCTATAGAAGAGATTACCCTTCTTAGGGAAAGAAATAGATTATCTAGGGAGATTCATGACAGTGTTGGACATGGACTTTCTACCATAGCTATACAGTTAGGAGCTATTGAAAGCATTGTAGGAAGGGATAATAATATAGCAAAAGAACTAACGAGAGACCTTAGAAAGTTTACACAAAATAGCTTAAATGAGGTAAGAATGGCGGTTAGAGAAATAAAGCCAAAGGAATTTAAAGATTATGAGGGTATTTTAATAATAGAGGAATTAATAAATAGCTTTAAAAAATTAACAGGAATAGATGTAAGATTATCCTTTACCAAAGAAAAGTGGTCATTAAATTCAGACCAATCCTTTATAATATATAGAATTATACAAGAGTTTTTAGCTAATAGCGTTAGACATGGAAAAGCTACTTTAGTTCAGATATTTATGGCATTTAACGAATATAAAGTGGTAGTAACTTTAAGAGATAATGGACAAGGCTCAGGGAATGTAATAGAAGGAATTGGACTTAGAAGTATGAGGGAAAGAGTTACAGAAATAGGTGGAACCTTTAGTTATAATACAAATTCAGGACAGGGCTTTTTAGTGAAAATGGAGTTAGATAAGAATGAGAAGTTTAAGGTTTATTTCAAGGAGGAAGGGAATGGAGAAAATTAAGGTTATATTAGTGGATGATGAAAAGCTAGTAAGAAGTGGGCTTAAAATAATACTTGAGACCTTTGATGATATTGAGATTATAGATATGGCATCTAATGGAGAAGAGGCGTTAACTTCCTGTAGGAGAAATGAGCCCCATGTGGTTCTTATGGATATAAGAATGCCAAAGTGTGATGGAGTTCTTGGAACCAAACTTATTAAGAGTGAGTTTGAAAAGGTTAAGGTGCTTATTCTAACTACATTTAACGATGTGGAGTATATTCATGAGGCATTAAAGTATGGAGCATCAGGATATATTTTAAAGGACAGCGATTATGATTTAATTTATGAAGGAATAAAGGGATGTTTTAAAGGGAATGTAGTTGTACACCCAGAGGTTGCCTCTAAAATCATCAATGAGAACACGAGATATAATAAGAAAAGTACCATTGAAGATGTAATGACCACCTATGATTTAAATAATAAGGAAATAAGTATAATTAAAGAGGTGGCTAGTGGATTATCTAATAAAGAAATAAGTGAAAAACTATTTTTATCTGAAGGAACCATAAAAAATAATATAAGTAATATTTTATTTAAGCTAAGTCTTAGAGATAGAACTCAGCTTACCATATTTGCCTTTAAGAATAATATAGCAGAATAATAAAGTGACTTAAGTCACTTTTATAGTTACTTCTAGTACTAGGAATACCTCATTAATATTTCTAAAATATAATTAGAGATATTAATGAGGTATTTTTATGTGCAATATAAAGGTGAAAAATATTACTATAAGGAGGTATTTTTATGTGCAGTATAAATGTGAAAAATATTACTAAAAGGTTTGATGATAAATTAGTATTAGATAATATATCTTTTGAAATAAAAGAGGGGGATATATTTGGATTAATAGGTCCTAATGGTGCTGGTAAGTCCACATTAATAAGTATAATTACAGGGCTTCTTAAAGCAAACAACGGAGAGGTAGAGATAGGAGGATATTCTATTAAAAATGATCCATTAAAGGCTAAAGCATTATTAGGGCTTGTACCACAGGAGATAGCCTTAATGGAACAGCTTTCAGCCTATGATAATCTAGAGTACTTTGGAGCCTTTTATGGTCTTAAAGGAAAAATTTTAAAGGAGAGAATTGAAGAGGCCTTAGAAGTTACAGGTTTAACAGATAGAAAAAAAGAAAAGGTAAAAAAATTCTCAGGAGGAATGAAGAGAAGATTAAACTTAGCAGTAGCGATAATGCATAAACCAAGAGTGCTTATAATGGATGAGCCTACTGTAGGAGTGGATCCTCAGTCAAGAAATTATATTTTTGAGTTTGTGAAAAAGATAAATAAAGAAAATAATACTACAGTAATATATACATCTCATTACATGGAGGAAGTGGAGAGTTTATGTAATAATATATTTATTTTAGACCTAGGAAAAGAAATAGCATCAGGAACTAAATCTTCAATTAAGTCTATAGCTAATATTCATGGAAGTATCAAGCTTACTTTGGAAGACACTAATGAAGAATTTATTTTAAAATTAAAGGACATAGATGGAGTTAAAGATTCCTTTATTAAAGAAGGAATAATTACTATTTTTATAGATGAAGAAAACTTCAGTTTAGAGGATTTACTTCTTTTATGTGTTAAAGAAAAGAAAAAAATAAAAAATCTAAATGTAGAAGAAGCATCTTTAGAAGAAGTATTCTTATCTATTACAGGAAAGAAGTTAAGAGATTAAGGAGGATAATAATGAGAGTAAAAGCTACTATAATAATTTCACTTAAAGCCTTGGCTTCTCAGTGGAAGCAAGTGTTATTAATATATGCCATATTTCCCTTAGTATTATCCTTGTTTATGGGATACACACAAAGGGATGTTTTTAACCCAGAAGTAAATATGGACAAGATAAACATTACTATTATAGACGAGGATAACAGTAATATTTCTAAGGGATTTAAAGATTTGTTCCTTAGTGAAGGAATTAAGGAATTATTTAATATAACAGAGGAAGGAGATTATATATTTACAATACCAGAGGGATATGAAGCTAATATCCTAGCATTTAAAGATACTACCATTAATGTAGAAGAAAAGGAAAGAGTATCTAGAAATAATGAGATAATAATAAAAACTATTGCTAGTGAGTATGGAAAGAAACTAACGGAAGCTATGATGATCTCTAGTAATATAGATAAGCTTAATGT
>NZ_JBFNEO010000056.1:0-14979 GCF_040797585.1 Clostridium sp. | reverse complement strand
AACGTGCGGTTTGCTTCTTTCAAATTTTTCCTTTGCCATTTCTTATTCCTCCTTATATTAGAAAACATTTTTTATTTTCACTTATTATTTATTCTTAATTATTTTTTAGATAACTGCTCTTGAATACTCTTTGGAACTTCTTCAAAGTGATCAAATACCATTGAATAAACACCTCTACCTTGAGTCTTTGATCTTAAGGTAGTCGCATATCCAAACATTTCAGATAGTGGAACGAATGCTCTAATAACTTGAGCACCACTAACAGCTTCCATACCTTCTATTCTACCTCTTCTTGAGTTTACGTCTCCTATTACATCTCCCATGTACTCTTCCGGAACTGTAATTTCAACTTTTTCAACTGGCTCAAGTAATACTGGGTCAGCCTTAGCCATAGCATTTTTAAATGCCATCGATCCAGCAATTTTGAATGCCATTTCTGATGAGTCAACTTCATGGTATGATCCATGTACAAGTCTAATCTTAAAGTTAATAGTCTCGTAACCAGCAATTATACCATTCTTAGAAGCTTCTCTTATACCATTATCAATTGGAGCAATATATTCTTTAGGAATAGCTCCTCCAACAACAGCATTTTCAAATACATAATCACCTTCAATTGGTTCCATTTCGATTACGCAGTGACCATATTGTCCTTTACCACCTGATTGCTTAGCATATTTAGCTTCAGCTTTAACAGCTTTTCTAATTGTTTCTTTATAAGCAACTTGTGGAGCTCCAACGTTACATTCAACTTTGAATTCTCTTGTTAATCTATCTACGATAATATCTAAGTGTAACTCACCCATACCGGCGATGATTGTTTGGCCTGTTTCTTGATTAGTATAAGTTTTGAATGTTGGATCTTCTTCAGCAAGTTTTGCTAAAGCGATTCCTAATTTTTCTTGACCAGCTTTTGTCTTTGGTTCAATAGCTACAGATATAACTGGCTCTGGGAACTCCATTGATTCAAGAATTATTGGTTTATCTTCTGAACATAAAGTATCACCTGTAGTAGTTCCTTTAAGTCCAATAACTGCTCCAATTTCACCTGCTTCTAACTCTTCTACTTCTTCTCTATGGTTAGCATGCATCTTAACAAGTCTTCCAATTCTTTCTTTCTTACCCTTAGTTGAGTTAAGTACATAAGTACCACCTTTCATTATACCTGAGTAAACTCTTGTAAATGCAAGTTTCCCTACAAATGGGTCAGTAGCAATTTTAAATGCTAAAGCAGACATTGGAGCTTCATCTGATGCTTCTCTTGAATCTTCTTCTCCATCTAATGTAGTACCATTAACAGCAGGGATATCTAATGGAGATGGTAAATAAGCAACAACGCCATTTATCATTTCTTGAACCCCTTTGTTTTTATATGATGATCCACATATACATGGAACTATTTCATTTGCTATAGTAGCTTTTCTTAAAGCAACATGTAATTCCTCTTCAGTGATTTCTTCACCTTCAAGGTATTTTTCCATTAAAGTCTCATCAGTTTCTGCTATAGCTTCTACCATAGCCATTCTATACTCTTCAGCCTTATCAGCTAATTCTGCAGGAATTTCTTCAATTCTTACATCTGTTCCTAAATCATCATAAGTTATGATAGCATGATTAGCTATTAAGTCTATCATTCCCTTAAAGTTCTCTTCTGCACCTACAGGAATTTGTATTGGTACTGCATTAGCTTTTAATCTATCTCTTACAGTCTTAATACATCTAAAGAAATCAGCACCTGTAGCATCCATTTTATTAACATAAATCATTCTTGGAACACCATACTTGTCTGCCTGTCTCCAAACAGTTTCAGTTTGTGGTTCAACTCCACTCTTTGCGTCAAGTACTGTAACAGTTCCATCTAGTACTCTTAATGATCTCTCAACTTCAACTGTGAAATCTACGTGTCCAGGAGTATCTATAATATTTAATTCATGATCCTTCCAAAAACATGTTGTTGCAGCAGAAGTAATTGTTATACCTCTTTCTTGTTCTTGAACCATCCAGTCCATTTGAGATGCACCTTCATGAGTTTCTCCTATCTTATGAGTTTTACCAGTATAAAATAAAATACGCTCTGTTGTTGTAGTTTTACCTGCATCTATGTGAGCCATAATTCCGAAATTACGGAATTTCTCTAAAGGGTATTTTCTAGCCATTCCTATTTCCTCCTCTTAACGAGTAATTTTAAATTCGACAAAACTGTTTTGGCCTTAGCCAAAACAGTTTTTGTATTAGTATCTGTAATGAGCAAAAGCCTTATTTGCTTCAGCCATTTTATGAGTATCTTCTCTCTTCTTAACTGCAGCTCCTGTGTTGTTTGAAGCATCGATTAACTCATTAGCTAATCTTTCTCTCATATACTTCTCGCCTCTTTTTTCACAAGCTAGCAACATCCATCTAATACCTAATGTTTGTCTTCTCTCTGGTCTAACCTCGATAGGTACTTGATATGTAGCTCCACCTATTCTTCTAGCTTTAACCTCAAGTAATGGCATTATATTGTTCATAGCTGCCTCAAAAACCTCTAGAGGTTCTTTTCCAGTTTTCTCACGAATGATATCGAAAGCATCATAGCATATTTTTTGTGCTACACCCTTTTTTCCATCTTCCATAACACTGTTTATTAATTTAGTAACAACTTTTGAATTGTACATTGGATCTGGTAATACATCTCTTTTTGCAATAAATCCTTTTCTTGGCACTTTTCTTCCCTCCTTAACATTGTAAAATTAACTCATAGGTACTCGATATCTCTACCGCAAAGTGCTCTGCTCTTATAATCTATGTAAATCTATATAAATTCGAAGGCATAGCACTCTTTAATTAAGACCTATTTCTGTTTTGGTCTCTTAGCACCGTATTTAGATCTTGATTGTAATCTGTTTGCTACTCCAGCAGAGTCTAAAGCTCCTCTAACTATGTGGTATCTGCAACCTGGAAGGTCTTTTACTCTTCCTCCTCTTATAAGAACAACGCTGTGCTCTTGTAGGTTGTGTCCTTCACCTGGAATATAAGCAGTTACTTCGTATCCATTTGTAAGTCTAACTCTGGCTACTTTTCTTAACGCTGAGTTCGGCTTCTTAGGAGTACTTGTTTTAACTACAGTACATACTCCTCTTTTTTGTGGACACTCTTTTAATGCTGGTGCTGTAGATTTTGAAGCTAATGTCATTCTACCTTTTCTTACTAATTGGTTTATAGTTGGCATTATTTCACCTCCTTAAAATAATTACTAATGCTTATCTATTCACACAATAATATTATGATAGATATTCTATAATAAATTAGTCATTAGCAAGCCTTAAATTATGAGTGCAGTTGCAGCTGAAACATCAATTCCGCATAATACACCTAGCTCTTTCATAGTATCAATTTCTATAATCTCTAGGGATCTGTCTGCTGCTAATTTAAGTATAGGTTCTAGTAGTTTGCTATCTGCATCTTTTGCAACATACAGCTTACAACCTAAATTGTTCTTTAAGGCTTTAGCTGTTTGTTTTACTCCAACAACCTTTTCCCCAACAAGCCTAGTCACCATACTAACCCCCCTCATAATTCTAATTCATAAAGTGATAAAATACTATTTTATCAATCACATACAAAATGTATTTTATCACTTTATATAATTCATGTCAATAGAACTAACTCTATGATTAAGCGTTAATTTCTACCTCTGTAACTGGCTGATTTTCACAGATTTCAATTCCTCTATATCTATTCATGCCAGTTCCAGCAGGAATTAACTTACCTATAATTACATTTTCCTTTAATCCTACAAGCGGATCTATCTTTCCTTTGATAGCTGCATCTGTAAGAACTCTTGTAGTCTCTTGGAATGACGCTGCTGATAAGAACGAATCAGTTGCAAGTGCTGCTTTAGTTATTCCTAATAGTGCAATCTTGCCCTCAGCCGGTTTTCCACCTTCTGCTAAAGCTCTTTCATTTGCTTCTTCAAAATCAAATATATCCATCATTGTTCCTGGTAGTAAATCAGTATCACCAGATTCTTCTACCTTTATTTTTCTAGTCATTTGTCTTATAACTACTTCAAGGTGCTTATCGTTTATATCAACACCTTGTAATCTATAAACTTTCTGAACCTCAGATAAAAGATAGTTTTTAACACCCTTAACACCCTTAATTCTAATGATGTCATGTGGATTTACTGATCCTTCAGTAATTTCATCTCCAGCATCTATTATATCTCCATTAATTACTTTAATTCTTGAACCAAATGGTATTTCGTAGGTAAATTCTTCACCGGAGTTACTTGTTACTATAACAGTTCTCTTTTTCTTAGTTTCTTCCATTCTTACTGTACCTGCACAGTCACTTACTATAGCAAGCCCCTTTGGTTTTCTGGCTTCAAATAGTTCCTCAACCCTTGGAAGACCCTGAGTAATATCTGCTCCAACAACTCCACCTGTATGGAATGTTCTCATTGTAAGCTGAGTTCCTGGCTCTCCTATAGATTGAGCCGCTATAATACCAACAGCCTCACCTATATCGATCTTTTGCGCTGTTGCCATGTTCATACCATAGCATTTAGCACATACCCCTATTTTAGAGTTACAAGTAAATACAGATCTTATTTTAACTTTCTTAACTCCAGCTTTTTCAACTTTTTCTGCCATAGCAGCATTCATATATTCATCACATTTAACTAGGACTTCTCCTGTTTCTGGATGAACTATATCATGAGCACTATATCTTCCAGAAAGTCTTTCACTTAGTGCTTCAATTACTTCATTTCCTTCTTTGATTTCACTAACTTCATAACCTTCTTTAGTTCCACAGTCCTCTTGTCTAACTATAACATCTTGGCTAACATCAACAAGTCTTCTTGTTAAGTATCCAGAGTCCGCTGTTTTAAGAGCTGTATCAGCATTTCCTTTTCTAGCTCCGTGAGTAGATATGAAATATTCTAATACTTCAAGTCCTTCTCTGAATGAAGCTCTAATTGGAAGCTCAATGATTTTACCTGATGGACTAGCCATAAGTCCTCTCATACCTGCTAACTGTTTAATCTGGCTCTTAGATCCTCTGGCTCCCGAATCAGCCATCATGTTTATCGGATTAAACTTATCTAAGCTATCCATAAGAGCGTCAGCTACTTCTTCAGTTGTTTTTGTCCACTTGTCTATAACTTTTTCATATCTTTCATCTTCAGATATGAATCCTCTTCTATACATCTTTTCTATCTTATCAATAGTATTATCAGCATCAGCAAGTAATTCTTTCTTAATTTCTGGAACCTCCATGTCAGAAACAGCTACTGTTACAGCTCCAATAGTAGAGAAATGATATCCTTTTGCTTTTATATTATCAAGCATCTTAGATGTTTCAGATGGACCATATAATGTATAACACTTATCTATTATATTCCCCAAATTTTTCTTACTTACTAAGAAATCTATCTCTAATTTGAATTCATTATCAGGTATAGTTCTGTCTACAAAACCTAGGTTTTGAGGTATTGATTCATTAAATATCAGCTTTCCTAATGTAGTATCAATAATACCAAAAAACTTTTCTCCATTAATAATTTTGGATACTTTAACTTTAATAGCTGCATGTATATCTATATCTTTAGCTTCATAAGCCATCATTACTTCTTCTGGTGACGAGAACATTCTTCCTTCACCCTTAGCTCCTTCTTTATCTAATGTTAAGTAGTAAGAGCCAAGAACCATATCTTGAGTAGGTACACAAACTGGTTTACCATCAGAAGCTTTCATAATATTGTGCGCTGCAAGCATTAAAAATCTAGCTTCTGCTTGTGCTTCTACTGATAAAGGAACGTGTACTGCCATTTGGTCTCCATCAAAGTCAGCATTATACGCTGTACATACAAGTGGATGTAGTTTTATAGCTCTTCCTTCTACAAGTATTGGTTGGAAGGCTTGAATTCCCAATCTATGAAGTGTAGGAGCACGATTAAGTAATACTGGATGATCTTGAATAACTTCTTCAAGGACATCCCATACTTGAGGCTGAACTCTTTCAACCATTCTCTTTGCACTCTTAATGTTGTGTGCAACTCCACTTTCAGTTAATTTTTTCATAACAAATGGCTTAAATAATTCTAATGCCATTTCTTTTGGAAGTCCACATTGATACATCTTAAGTTCAGGTCCTACAACGATAACTGAACGTCCAGAGTAGTCAACACGCTTACCAAGTAAGTTTTGTCTAAATCTTCCTTGCTTTCCTTTAAGCATATCTGATAAAGATTTTAATGGTCTATTTCCTGGACCTGTTACTGGTCTACCTCTTCTTCCATTATCAATTAGTGAATCTACTGCTTCTTGAAGCATTCTTTTCTCATTTCTAACGATAATATCAGGTGCTTGTAAATCAAGTAACTTTTTAAGTCTATTATTTCTATTTATAACTCTTCTGTATAAATCATTTAAGTCAGATGTAGCAAATCTTCCACCATCTAATTGTACCATTGGTCTTAAATCTGGTGGTATAACAGGTATTACATCTATAATCATCCACTCTGGTTTATTAGTTGATTTTCTAAATGACTCTACCACATCAAGTCTTCTAATAGTTCTTATTTTCTTTTGTCCTGTACTTGTTTTAAAATCTTCTTTAAGTTCTGCAGAAAGCTTATCTAAATCTATATCTTGTAATAAAACTTTTACAGATTCTGCACCCATTCCTGCCACAAAGCCATCATACCCATATTTATCTACGGCTTCTCTATAGTCTTTTTCTGTTAATATTTGCTTTTTATCAAGTGGCGTATCTTTTGGATCTAACACTACATAAGCAGCAAAATAAAGTACTTTTTCTAAAGAACGTGGTGACATATCAAGGATTAATCCCATACGAGATGGGATTCCTTTAAAATACCAAATGTGAGATACAGGGGCAGCAAGCTCTATATGCCCCATTCTTTCACGCCTTACTTTAGATTTTGTAACTTCAACTCCACATCTGTCACACACTATACCTTTGTATCTAACTCTTTTGTATTTACCGCAATGACATTCCCAGTCTTTCATTGGCCCAAATATTCTCTCGCAGAACAGACCATCTCTTTCCGGTTTTAATGTTCTATAGTTGATTGTTTCAGGTTTCTTTACTTCCCCTCTAGACCACTCTCTGATCTGTTCTGGTGAAGCTAGCCCTATTTGTATTGCATCAAAATTATTTAATTCAAACAAGGGTACATCCTCCCTTCAATTTAATGTTCATCATTAAAATCATCTAAAACTAAATCACTGTCTAGGTCAGATTCTAAATCAATATCTAAATCTGAATCTAGGTCTGGCTCTAATTCATCATCAAAATCATCTAACTTAACGTCTTCAAAGTCTGAATCCTCTTCCGCATCTGATGAATCAGTATCAATTGGCTCAATATATTCTTTTACAGGTTCTTTTGTAAATGAATCCTCTTTACCTTCTATGTTTACCTCTAAGTCTTCAACTTCATCATCAACAGATTCTTTAAGTCTAATTTCCTCATGATTCTCATCTAAAAGCTTAATATCTAAGCATAATGCTTGAAGTTCTTTAATAAGTACCTTAAATGATTCTGGAACTCCTGGCTCAGGTATATTTTCGCCTTTTACAATAGCCTCATAAGTTTTAACTCTACCTACAACATCATCTGACTTAACAGTTAGAATTTCCTGAAGTGTATGAGCTGATCCATAAGCTTCAAGGGCCCAAACTTCCATCTCACCAAATCTTTGTCCTCCAAATTGAGCTTTACCACCCAATGGTTGTTGAGTAACTAATGAGTATGGTCCTGTAGATCTAGCATGTATCTTATCATCAACTAAGTGGTGCAGCTTTAATATATACATGTATCCTACTGTAACCCTATTATCGAATGCTTCTCCTGTTCTTCCATCATAAAGTACAGTTTTACCATCCCTATTATATCCTGCTTTTTCTAAGCAATCTTGAATTTCTGTATCTAAAGCGCCATCAAATACTGGAGTAGCTATATGCCATCCAAGTTCACTAGCAGCCCATCCTAAATGAACCTCAAGTACCTGACCTATATTCATACGTGATGGAACTCCTAGTGGATTTAAACATATCTGAAGTGGTCTTCCATCAGGTAAGAATGGCATATCTTCTAATGGTAATACTCTAGATATAACACCTTTATTACCGTGTCTTCCTGCCATCTTATCTCCAACAGATATTTTTCTTTTTTGAGCTATATAACATCTTACTAATTGATTAACACCCGGTGGAAGTTCATCAGCATTTTCTTTTGTAAATACTTTTACATCTACAATTATACCAGCTTCTCCATGAGGAACTCTTAGTGAAGTATCTCTTACTTCTCTTGCCTTCTCTCCGAATATAGCTCTTAATAATCTTTCTTCTGCTGTTAGTTCAGTCTCGCCCTTAGGAGTAACTTTACCTACTAAAATATCTCCTGATCTTACTTCTGCACCTATTCTTATTATCCCACGCTCATCTATATCTTTTAGAGCATCCTCACCTACGTTTGGTATGTCTCTTGTAATTTCTTCTGGTCCTAGTTTAGTATCTCTAGCTTCTGACTCATATTCTTCAATGTGAACTGAAGTAAAGATATCATCTCTTACTAGTTCCTCAGATATAAGCATAGCATCCTCATAGTTATAACCTTCCCAAGTTATAAATCCAATTCTAATGTTTTTACCTAATGCAATCTCACCTAAATCCGTAGATGGACCATCAGCTAAAACTGTATTTATATCAACTTTTTCTCCTTTATCAACTATAGGACGTTGATTTATACAAGTACCGGAGTTAGATCTCTTGAATTTTAATAGGTTATATACATCTGTACCACCATCTATATCTCTTTTTATTCTTATTTCATTTCCACTAACATAAGATACAACCCCTGCATTCTTAGCCTTAGGTAATACTCCTGAGTCTACTGCAGCTTTATATTCTATACCAGTACCAACTACTGGTGCTTGTGTTTTTAGAAGTGGAACTGCTTGACGTTGCATGTTTGATCCCATCAGTGCACGAGTAGCATCGTCATTCTCTAAGAAAGGTATCATTGCTGTAGCAACGGATACAATCTGTCTTGGAGATATATCAATTAGGTCTACTTGCTCTCTTGGTACTATTATAACTTCTGATTTTTCTCTAACAGTAACCTTTTTATCTATGAAGCTTCCATCTTCAGATAATGGCTCACTAGCTTGTGCTACAAGATAATTATCCTCTTCATCAGCAGTTATATATATAATCTTATCTGTAGCTTTACCTGTTTCCTTGTCAACAACTCTATATGGAGTCTGCATAAATCCATATTCATTAACCTTAGCATATGTAGCTAATGAGTTAATTAACCCTATGTTAGGACCTTCAGGTGTCTCTATAGGACACATTCTTCCATAGTGAGAATAGTGAACGTCTCTTACTTCAAATCCAGCTCTTTCTCTTGATAATCCTCCTGGTCCTAATGCAGATAATCTTCTTTTGTGTGTTAACTCAGATAGTGGATTTGTTTGATCCATGAATTGTGATAGCTGTGAGCTTCCAAAGAACTCTTTTATAGCTGCCACAACAGGTCTTATATTTATTAATGCCTGTGGAGTAATTATTTCTTGATCTTGAACAGTCATTCTTTCTTTGACTACTCTTTCCATTCTTGATAAACCAATTCTGAATTGGTTTTGTAATAATTCACCTACAGATCTTAATCTTCTATTTCCTAAATGGTCTATATCATCTACATATCCTATTCCGTACGGTAATCCCAACTCATAGCTTAATGTAGCATATATGTCGTCTCTAATTATATGTTTTGGAACCAACTTGTTTACGCTAGCCTTTATTTGCTCTTTAATTTCATCTTCATTATGATATGTTTCTAATATCGCTTTTAATGTAGGATAGTGAACATACTCTTTAATGTTTAATTCAGAAATATCAAAGCTTACATGCTTAGATAAATCAACAAAGTTATTTCCTATAACTCTTATAACTCTATCATCAACTTGAATGTCTACAGAGTTTATACCTAAGTTTTGTATTTCTGCAGCTAATTCTCTGCTTATCTTATTTCCCTTTTCAACTATAATCTCACCTGTAGAAGGATTAATTATATTTTCAGCAGCTGTCTGATTAGTAATTCTCCATTTAACAGCTAACTTCTTATTAAATTTGTATCTACCTACTTTTGACAAATCATATCTTTTGGCATCAAAGAATAAGGACTCTATTAATGAAATGGCACTATCCACAGTTGGTGGCTCACCAGGTCTTAGCCTCTTATAAATCTCTAGTAATGCATCATTCTTTTCTTTTGTGTTATCTTTTTCTAAGGATGCCTTAAGCCTTTCTTCTTCTCCAAAAACCTCAAGAATTTCAGCATCACTTCCATAGTTTAGCATTACCCTCATAAGTACTGTGATAGGTAACTTCCTTGTCTTGTCTATTCTTACATAAATTACATCATTAGAGTCAGTCTCGTATTCTAACCAAGCTCCTCTATTTGGTATAACTGTTGAAGAAAATAATTTTTTACCAGTCTTATCAACAGTATAATTATAATATACTCCTGGAGATCTAACTAACTGGCTTACTATAACTCTTTCAGCTCCGTTAATAACAAAGGTACCTTGATCAGTCATTATTGGGAAATCACCCATAAAAACTTCTTGTTCCTTTATTTCTCCTGTTTCATTATTTTGTAACCTAACTTTCACCTTTAATGGTGCTGCATAAGTAGTATCTCTTTCTTTGCACTGCTCAACAGAATACTTAATGTTCTCCATATCCAATTTATAGTTGACAAATTCTAAAGATAAGTTGCCAGTATAATCTTGTATAGGATTAATATCATCAAATACCTCGTGCAATCCTTCAGCTAAAAACCAATCGTATGAATCAATTTGAACTTCGATTAAGTTTGGCATTTCAGCCGTATCTTTTACTTTGGAAAAACTCATTCTTTCCCTTTTACCAACTTTTACAGGATGTACCATATAATTTTCACCCCTTGTATAAACTAAAATAACCCAAGACACACTTTCCCCTAGGACTTTGTGTTTCGGACTTACACTTATTCATCATGCAATTCTATCCAATTTGTAGAAAAATATTCACATAATTATAATTCTATATAAATATACGAAGAACTTTTTCCTTAAATATGAATATACACATGACTTGATTAACTTTATTCGCATTGAATTATATTATCATTATTTTTATTTAATGTCAATATATAATAAACTTATTTATTAAGTTGTCTTTATTTCTTTTGTTACAAAAATGGAGTACTTAATTTAAGTACTCCACAATGTAAATCCATTGACTTACTATTTTACTTCTACAGTAGCTCCAACTTCTTCAAGTTTAGCTTTCATGCTTTCAGCGTCTTCTTTGCTTACGCCTTCTTTAATTGTTTTAGGAGCTCCATCAACTATATCTTTAGCTTCTTTTAATCCTAATCCAGTTAATTCTCTAACAACTTTTATAACTTTTATTTTTCCTGCTCCAGCATTAGTTAATACTATGTCGAACTCAGTTTTTTCTTCAGCTGCTGCTCCAGCAACTGCTCCACCTGCAACTGCTACTGGTGCTGCTGCACTCACTCCAAATTCTTCTTCACAAGCCTTAACTAACTCGTTTAAATCTAAAACACTCATATCTTTTATAGCTTGAATTATCTCTTCTCTTGTCATTTTAAAATGCACCTCCGAAATTTTTAAATTATATTTTTTATTTTCTCTACGTTTTTTAAATTCTTACTTAGACTAATTATTCTGCTGCTTCTTGACCTTTTTTCTCAGCTATAGCATTTAATAAATATGCTAAGTTTGAAAGTGGAGCCTTGAAGCTTCCAAGTAGTTTTGCAACAAGTACATCTCTTGATGGAATTGATGCGATCTCTTTAATTTGAGCTTCACCAAATAACTCACCTTGGATTACTCCTGCTTTTAATTGAAGTTTTTTATGAGTTTTTGCAAAGTCATTTAAAACTCTAGCTGGTGATGTTGGATCATCATATCCTAAAGCTATTGAAACTGGTCCTTGAAGATATTGATCTAATCCTTCAATTCCTAATTCCTTAGCAGCTAATGTAACTAGTGTATTTTTATATACTCTATATTCAACACCTGCTTCTCTTAGCGCTTTTCTTAATTGTGTATCTTCTTCAACATTTAGTCCTTGATACTCACTAAGAACAACTCCTTGAGCTTTTTCTAACTTTTCCTTTATTTCAGCAACTTTTGCTTCTTTTAAAGATCTATTTTTACTTTGCACTGTGTATCCACCTCCTTACAGCTTTCACTGTATATTAAAAAATTAAGGTCTCTCCGCAGACACGAAGAGACCAATAAAATCATTTATTAGCATCCTCGGCAGGTATTTAGTTACGCTTTTCAGCACCTACTGTCTACGGAATATATTCAACTTTTGTATTATAACACATTAAAAAATTTAATGCAATACTAATCTAACACTTTTGTTGGATTAATTTTAACCCCTGGTCCCATAGTTGATGCTACAGTAACAGATTTAATATATTGTCCTTTTGCAGCAGCTGGTTTAGCCTTAACAATAGCATCCATTAAAGTATGGAAGTTATCCATTAACTTTTCAGATCCGAAAGATTTCTTACCAACGCCTACGTGAACTATAGCTGTTTTATCTACTCTGTATTCAACTTTACCAGCTTTAATATCATTTAGAGCTTTTGCTACATCAAATGTAACAGTACCTGATTTAGGGTTTGGCATTAAACCTTTAGGTCCTAATACTCTACCTAGTCTTCCAACTACGCCCATCATATCTGGAGTAGCTACAACTACGTCAAACTCAAACCAGTTCTCTTTTTGGATTTTATCTACTAGTTCTTCTGCTCCAACGAAATCAGCTCCAGCAGCTTCTGCTTCTTTTGCTTTATCTCCTTTAGCGAAAACTAATACTCTAACAGTTTTACCTGTTCCATGAGGAAGTACTACTGCTCCTCTTACTTGTTGATCTGCATGTCTTGGGTCAACACCAAGTCTTACGTGAACTTCGATTGTTTCATCGAATTTAGCTTTTGATGTTTTTATTGCAAGTTCCATAGATTCTGCTGGTGTGTATAGAGCATTCTTGTCTATTAACTTAGCACTTTCTATGTAATTCTTTCCCATTTTAGCCATTTTGCATCCTCCTTTGTGGTATTAACGGTTTTTGCCTCCCACCGAATTAATTGAAATTACTCTTCGATTACTATTCCCATGCTTCTAGCTGTTCCAGCTATCATGTTCATAGCAGCCTCTAATGATGCAGCATTTAAGTCTGGCATCTTTAATTCAGCTATCTCTTTAACTTTAGCTGCTGAAACTGTTGCAACCTTAGTTCTGTTTGGAACGCCTGATCCACTCTCTATTCCAGCTGCTTTCTTTAATAATACTGCTGCTGGTGGAGTTTTTAGTATAAAACTAAATGATCTGTCTTGGTAAACTGTAATTACAACTGGTATTATCATACCTGGTTGATCCGCAGTTTTTGCGTTGAACTCCTTACAGAATCCCATAATATTTACACCGTGTTGACCAAGTGCAGGTCCTACTGGTGGTGCTGGTGTTGCCTTTCCTGCAGGAAGTTGAAGTTTTATCATTCCTGTTATTTTCTTAGCCATGAGTTTACACCTCCTATATTGTGGTAATCGGACTTTTATAAGTCCTCCCACTTAAATAGAATTTAGTCTTTTAGACATCATTCTACTAAGTCTTAAAGTTTTTGTATTTGATTAAAATCAAGCTCAACAGAGGTTTCTCTGCCAAACATGTTAACTAATCCTTTAATTTTATGTTTTTCTATAGATATTTCAGTAATTGCGACAACAAAGTCTTCAAATGGTCCTGATACAACCTTCACTTGTTCTCCAACTTCAACATCTACAGTAACTTGTTTTTCAACTATTCCCATATTGTGAATTTCATCGTCTGTTAAAGGCACCGGTTTTGATCCAGGACCTACGAACCCAGTAACTCCTCTAGTATTTCTAACAATATACCAAGAGTCATCAGTCATAACCATCTTAACCATCACATATCCTGGGAATACTTTTCTTAATGTAACTTTTTCTTTGCCATCCTTGATTTCCACTTGCTCTTCCATAGGCACTTGAATATCATGAACGAATTCTTCAAGATTTCTATTTTCAATAGCTTTTTCAAGATTAGCCTTAACTTTATTCTCATATCCAGAATATGTATGAACTACATACCACCTAGCTTTTTCTTCTGCCATAGTTACAGGGGCCATAATTCTATCGTCCCCTTACCTCCCTTTTAAATTATTTAAAAATCAAATTAAAAAGGTTTTTAAAACCAGCATCTAACAAACCTACAATTATTACATAAAGAAAACAAAAGCATATTACCGCCATAAGAGCTTTTTTAAGCTCTTCTTTTGTAGGCCATGTTACTCTTTTAAATTCCGCTTTTAAGTCGATAAAAAACTGTACTATCTTCATTCGTTTTTTAGGGTTAATTACTTTACCCTCAACTTTTTCAGCCATAATTTTCACATCCCCAAAATATTTCAAGTTCTAAAAGAACTATTTTGTTTCTTTATGAAGTGTATGTTTGTGGCAGAATCTGCAGTATTTTTGCATTTCGATTCTGTCTGGATTATTCTTTTTATTTTTCATTGTGTTGTAGTTTCTTTGTTTACATTCAGTACATGCTAAAGTTATTTTAACTCTCACAATCTACACCTCCTAGTTTATGCGTATTTAATCTTATTTATAAAACCAATAATTTCTTCTCTTGATAATATATCGTTAACTGCAATTGCTACTTAAACAACTTATCACAAGTTAACACTTATGTCAATTGCAAATAATTCCTCGCACCCATTATACTATAAAATCATTAAAGATATCTTATTGTGTTTTCTTTTAAAAGGACTAGGTTTAGAACCCAGTCCTATTTAAAATCTTAATTATTCGATTATAGAAGTTACAACTCCTGATCCTACTGTTCTTCCA
>NZ_JBFNEO010000055.1:0-15059 GCF_040797585.1 Clostridium sp. | reverse complement strand
GGTTAAAGTACCAGTGGTGAGTGATTATGCCTAAAATAAAGATAAGTTTAAGATTTATAATAATTTTTATAATAGTTACTTGCTTTTCTTACTTTCAAGGGGATTATATAGCAAATAGTATATTCTATGGATTTTTAATACTGCTTATAATATCTCTTATTTTTAATTGTATATTATATAAAAGCATAATAATAAATATAAATCCTTATGACAGGTCTATATGTTCAGGGGAGGATATAGATATTAAACTTACAATATTTAACAAAGGGTTTTTCCCTGTAAATTATATGGTTTTACATAATAAAGGAATATCTGATGTAAAAAAAGATCTTAAAGGACAATGTATAAGCCTTAATATAGGGGAGAAGAAAGAAATAGAATATAATCTTACCTTTTTGCAAAGAGGTGTATATGATATAGGAGATTTTCATATAACTTTAAAGGGTATATTCTCTATTGTAGAGATAACTTTTACTATGAAAAAAGAAGAAAGTATTTTTGTATATCCTAGGATATATGAAATTGGAGAAGGATTAAATTTTGAGAATATTTTAGTAGAAGGTATAGTAAATAAAAATAGCCTTAAGGAAGATTTATATTCTATAAAGGACTTAAGACAATATGTTATAGGAGATAGATTAAAAGATATAAATTGGAAAGTAACTGCTAAAGGAGGAGAACTTTATGTAAAGACCTTTGATAATACTTTAGGAGAAGATGTGGATTTATTTATAAATATGAATAAAGGAAATTACTCCCTAGACTCTAATGGAGGATTAGAGGAGAAACTTATAGATTTTTCTCTTTCTTTAATTAAGATTATTATAGAAGAAGATTTAGAAGTCACCTTAAGGTTAAATAACAAAGAGGGATACAGAGATATAATAAATAGAGGTACCTTTAGCAATATTTATAATGATATGATGTTTAAATTTAGTAATGGGGAAACAGAATTTAAAGATTTTTTAGAGTACTTAGAAGATGTTAAAAAAAGTGACTATAAGATTATAATTTACTATTACTATTGTGATGATAAAATTAAAAGCTATATAGATAATTACAGTATAAGAGCCCTAAGCTTTAAGGATATTCTAAAGAAAGGGGGAGCTGCATAGTGATCATTAACAAAGATAAGATATTAGACTTATTTCTATGCCTTCTCTCTTTAGGATTCCTCTTTCTAATATTTAAGAGAAGTTACCGAATAGAAGATGTAGATTATATAAATCTCATTATAAATTTTTCTCTAGGAGCTATAATATTTTATCTATATAATAGTTTAAGTAAAAATCATAAACTTAACTTTTTAATAGGGATAGTAGCAATTCTAATTATAATAATTATATTTTTTAATAACTCTTTAGATAATTTTTTCTTAGAGAAAGTAATATTTAATTTAAGAAAAATAAATGAAAGTATAGGTATGGGAGAAGTTACTTACTATGAGGATTATAAATATATATTAACTTTAATAGGGCCCTTAATAGTAATTTTTATTCTTACCCTATTTAAGTATCTATTAATGGATATTATTATATATATTAATTTATCTTCCATGATGTTTTTATACTATATAGGATATTCAGAGGTATTAAAAGATGTAATAGTATATTTTATATTTATAAATTTATGCCTTCTTGGAATAAATGAATTTAAAATTAATATAAAAGGATTAAGGAAAAATCATATTAAAATTAGTATAAATAAAAAGAGTGTAGTGATAAATATCATTACTTGTTCTATGATAATTGCTCTTATAGTGAATCTCATGCCTTTACATAGAGAAGGAAAATATGAAAAGGAGATTGTAAAAAAGGCAAGTAAAACACTTAAGGGTACTGAAGGAAATGGAGGAGAAATTGGTGAGGCTTACTATGGACTTTCCTATTCAGGGTATTCTAATACTTCGAAAAAGTTAGGAGGACCTATTAATATATCTAATAAAGAAATATTAGAGGTTGAGAGTGAAATTGGTGGACTATATCTAAGGGGAAGTGTTAAAGACTTATATTTAGGAGATAGATGGGATAGTAGTTTTAAGATTTTAAAAAAATTTGATACTAATAAAAAATTGATGAATAATAACTATTCCTATTACAAAGATTTTTTAAATAAGAAATCTATAAAAGTATATCCAAAGAGTGATGAAATAATTTCTATGTTTGCTCCATTGTATTCTTTCAATGGAGATTTACCTAAAAATACATTATATGCTAGTAAATATGACCTTTTCTATAATGAAGATATAAAAGAATACTCCTTTGATTATTATGAAGAAGAGAGAATAAAATCACATATTAGAAATGCATCTAATAGTATGTCATCAAGTTCTATGAATATGGATTATTTAGATATATCTAATCTCCCAACTTCAGTGGTTGATCTTTCTAAGGAGATAATAAAAGGAAGTAATAATAACTATGAGAAGGTTGAGAAGATAAAGAGGTATTTAGAGACTAATTATCCTTATTCCTTAGAGGTTTCAAAGGTACCTGAGGGTGCAGATTTTATTGAATATTTTTTATTTCAAGAAAAAAAGGGGTACTGTGTATACTTTGCTACAGCTTTAACTATGATGAGTAGGGCAGTGGGAGTTCCAGCAAGATATGTAGAAGGATTTAAGATGCCGTATGATTCTTCAGATAAAAATAAATTTAAGGTTACTAATGAGGATGCTCATGGATGGGTGGAAGTTCTATTGGATCCAAAAGGAGAAATATGGACAACTATGGATCCGAGTCCAACTCTTAGAGAGGTTAGAGAGAAGGAAAAAGTAGAAAATCCACAACAGGTGGAGGAAAAGAGAAAAGAACAGGATGAAGATAAGAAAGACAAGGATCTAGAATTAGAAAAGGAAGAGAAACAAGAAGAGGATAAGGATGAAAAAAAAGAGGAAGTTAAAAAGAGTAGGGATATAGATTATAATCTTATTTTCACATTAATATTAATAGGTATTTTTTCTTATATATCCTTTAAGGCCTTAAGAAATATATATAAAATAAGGATCTTAAAATTAAAAGGAAATGGAAAAACTCTATATAGTTATGGAGAAAAAAGACTTAAGTCTATAGGGATAGTTAGAAACTCCTATGATACAGATGTTGAGTTTGTAAATAGTATTGAAGATAAGGAGCTTCTAGAAGAAATGATGAAAATTCTTATGAAAGCTCAAATGGAGATATATGGGGATACTACATCCAAGATAAAAGGAGAAGAGTTTATAGACTTTATAGAAAAGTATATTAGAAGTAGAAGTAATTTTTTAAATTATATATTATATAAGTATTTAATTTAAATGCAAGAAAAAATTTAACTGATTTATATTTTACGGGTATCTATACATGGAAATTTTAGTGATTTTCATGTATAGATACCCGTGTTTTTTATAGAAATTTGTATTTTACTTTATAACTACAGCTAAATCATTATAGGGTTTTTGATTCAAAAATTATCTTGTGTACTGCTTAAAATCTAAGACTTTAAAGAGTTTAAATACATGTATAAGTTAAGATCCAAGGATTAAGTGTGGAAATAGTATATAATATTTTTAACTAAACGCTAGGATACTACCACCTAGAAATTATTCAAAAATCTAATTTTCAAATACAGAATAAAATATAATCACTACATAGGTTTAGATATTTGATATAATAATAAGTATATAAGTATTTAGAAACATGAGATGAAGGAAGGAGAATTTACATTTATGATGTATAAATTATTATGCACAGACATGGATGGAACTCTTTTAGGTAAGAAACATGAAATATCTAAAGAGAATATTGAGGCAGTAAAAAAAGCTAGTGCTAAGGGAGTAAAAATTGCAGTTTGTACAGGAAGATTACATAGCTCAGCTTTTTACTATGCAAGTCTTTTAGAGGTTAAAACTCCTGTGATCTCTTCTAATGGGGCTTTCATAAGAGAGAAGGATGAGGATAAAATTATATATAAATCTATACTTAAAAAGGAACACTGCAATAAAATATTAAATGTATGTAGAAAGTATGGTCTAAATGTAACTTTCCACACACCTAATACAGTATTTGCAGAAAACGAGCTTTTCTCTGCTAAAAATTATCAGGAGTTCAATAAAAACTTACCAGAGGAAGGTAGAGTAAATATTGAAGTAGTTCCTGAGGGGACTTTGGAAGAAATATTTGATAAATATGAAGAGGACATTATAAAGGCCATAGTAATAGAGGACGAAAAACTAATAGAGCTTAAAAAAGCTAAGGATGAAGTTAAAAATCTTGGAGGATTAGAGGTTGTTAGCTCTTTCCCAAATAATTTTGAAATTATGTCAGAGGGAGTATCAAAGGGTAGAGCAGTGGAGATTATCGCAAATACCTATGGAATTAAGAAAGAGGAAGTAATTTGTATTGGTGATAATGAAAATGATATATCAATGCTGAAATATGCTGGACTTGGAATAGCTATGGGAAATGCTTCAGAGGAGGCAAAAGGGGCTGCGGATTATATAACAGATACTAATTTAAATAATGGAGTTGCAAAAGCTATAGAAAAGTTCATTTTAAATGAAGACTAATAGTCATATTTGCAATAATAATGACGAAACATAATATTTATCTGATGGCTAGGAACTGTAATACCCCCATCCTCTTAAAAGGGGGTATTACAGTTGCTATGCCCCTAGATTAACTCATCTAATCTTCAGATAGTAGAAAAAACACCATCTGAAGAAAGATTCCTTCTATTAAATATTAAAGATATATACTATATGTTTACTAAAATACATAAAAATAATATACTATATTATATATCTAAAAAATTAGGTTTTATGTTAGGAATTATATGTACACATTTTAAATAAGGTATAACTTTTGAAGAAACACTAATTATATAATTTAGCATCTTCAAAAAACTAGTTGGTATTCTAGTACATTTTGCGTAAATCTCTATAATTATAATACTCTTATAGTAAAATTCTTATGGGCATACATACTTAAACTATTACGCAGAAGGTACTTCCATTTCCACTAGTTATTTTACTTTGGATATGTTTAAGGTTGTATAATGGTTTGGAGGAGAAATATGAATTTAAACATAGTATTATTTGAACCGGAAATACCTCAGAATACTGGTAATATAGCAAGGACATGCGTTCTTACAAATTCAAAATTGCATTTAATTAAGCCTTTAGGCTTTAGTTTAGATGAAAAACATTTAAAAAGAGCGGGTCTTGATTATTGGCAGTACTTAGATTTAGAAATTCATGAAAGTTTTGAGGATTTCCAGAATAAGTATAAAGAAGGAACCTTTTATTTTGCTACTACCAAGGGTAAGAAGTTCTATAGTGAGGCATCATTTAACAAAGGAGATTTTATTATATTTGGAAAAGAATCTAGTGGATTACCAGACTATATAAGAGATAGTAGACCAGAGGGATGCATAAGAATACCTATGCTTGAAAGTAGCACAAGATCTTTAAATATATCTAATACAGTAGCCATCTTTGCCTATGAAGCCATAAGGCAGTTTGGATTTCCAGATATGAAATAATTAAGGGGGATAGGCATGGATAAAATAAAAATAATAACGGACAGCACATGTGATTTAAACTCAGAAATTATAAAAAAGTATGACATAGAGGTTATTCCTTTAATAGTTGATTTTGGAGGAGAAAGCTACTTAGATGGAGTAGATATGAATTTTAGTTCCTTATTACATAAGATAAGTGAAGATGGAATTTTTCCAACTACATCTCAAATTAATCCTCAAAGATTTTTGGATTGCTATAAGAGATATTTAGAAGAGGGTTATAAAATTATATCTATACACCTTTCTTCTAAAATGAGTGGTACTTATCAATCTGCTTGTATAGCTAAAGAAATGCTTGAGAGTGAAGACATAGAAATAATTGACGCGCAGAATGTAACAGCAGGGCTTGGATCTTTAGTAATACTTGCTTCTATATTAAAAGAGGAGAAAAAAGATTTTAAAGAAATAGCTCATATAGTTGAGGAAGGAAAAAACCATGTTAAAAGCATGTTGTCTTTTAACTCTTTAGATCACTTAGTTAAGGGTGGAAGACTTTCAAAAACTGCAGGATTCCTTGGGAATATGCTGGGTATAAAGCTGATGCTTTGCGTTAAAGATGGAGAGATGGCAGTTATTGAGAAGATTAGAGGAAGTAAAAAGGCCTTAAAGCACATAGTGGATTATTTAGATCATATAGACGTAAAGCCTGGAACTCCAGTGATACTTTTAAATGCTTCTAGTGAAGATATATATGATGCCCTAAAAGAAAAGTTAGAGGAAAAAAATATAGACTTTGTAGAATGTGAAGTGGGATGTGTTGTTGGTACTCATTCAGGCCCTAACGCAGCGGGAATCTTCTTTATAGAAAATTATTAATCACTATAAGAAAAATCTATAGTATATATAGATAAGGTCAATGGGGTTGCTAATTGTTATTAAATATGGTAATATTAGATAAATTAAAATAATACCAAAAATTCTGAAAAATGTAGAATTTACGTCAAGAATAGTATATAATAAGGTTAAAGAAAGAATTTAATAAGTGTGGATGAAGTTTTCGGGAGATGATTACTGTATAGTGATAGCCGAAGGAACAAATAATATGTGCCGACATATTATGAAATTTTCAGGCAAAAGTACCGGGAAGTGACACAACTCTGAAAAGCGTTAAGCACCGAAGGAGTAAAGCTCTCAGGTTATATGACAGAGTCTAAGGCTAAGGCTTTGGACTCTGTTTTTTTGTAGTAGGATATTGTGTTTTATTTAACAATGATTAAAGTTATTTTCAATTTATCTATCAGAAAGGACAAGACTATGAGAGAAACATTGATGATTATAACTAACAATCCTCTAAGTAAAGAAAGATTTGATTCATGTTATAAGGTTGAATATATAGACGAAGATGTGATTACATTATTAAATAAAGTAAGAGATTATATTCATTTAGGACATAAACTTTTAACTCATCCTCTAATGAGTAGTATAAAACCTAATGAAACACCCTATAGAACTGTAGTAATTTCTAAGGAAAAAAAGGACATGGATATGGACTCTTTAACAATAATTGAGAATACCATTGCCACCACATTAAAATTCATAAAGGATTTTAGTATACCTAACTGGCCACAAAATATTTTAGAGGATTTTCAATTAATTGATTATGATTTGATTCAAAATGCTATTAACTAATAATAATTTTCTGTTATAATATATTTATAGATATAGAATATAACAGAATAAAACATAGATAGGAGGAATATAATGTCAAAGATATATGATACCATTATAATTGGAGGAGGTCCAGCAGGTTTATCTGCAGGATTATATGCATCAAGAGGAAAGATGTCCACATTATTATTAGAAAGAGGAAAGTTTGGTGGACAAACTGCTACAACAGACGAGCTTGAGAATTATCCAGGATCTATGGAGGACTGTACAGGACCAGCTCTTGTAGAGAGAATGAGAAAGCAAGCGGAGGATTTTGGTGTTGAGTTTGTAAAGGATGAGGTTCTTGAAGTAGAAGTTGAAGGAAAGATAAAGAAAATAAAATGCAAGAATAAAGAATTTGAAGCTAAAACTATAATAATAGCTACAGGAGCATATCCAAGACTTGCAGGATTTAAGAATGAATTAGAACTTAGAGGAAAAGGAGTTTCTTATTGTGCAACTTGTGATGCAGACTTCTTTACTGACTTAGAAGTTGCTGTTGTAGGTGGAGGAGACTCAGCTTTAACAGAGGCTTTATATCTAACAAAGTTTGCAGATAAGATAACAATAATTCATAGAAGAGATGAATTTAGAGGTGCTAAATATTTAGTTGAAAAAGTTGAAAAGCATCCAAAGATAAGCATACTATTTGATACTGTAGTAGAAGAGGCTAAAGGTGATGGAATCGTAGAAGGTTTAGTTATTAAAAATGTAAAAACAGGTGAGCTTTCAGATCTTACAGTAGATGGATGTTTTGTATTTGCAGGATATCTTCCAATAACAGATTTATTCAAAGGTAAAATAAAGATGAATGATAGAGGAGACATCATAACAGATGAAGATATGAGATGTGATGTTCCAGGAATATTTGCTGCAGGAGATGTAAGAGAAAAGACTCTAAGACAGGTAGTTACGGCTACTGCAGATGGAGCTATAGCAGCTACAATAGCTGAAAAGTATATTGAAGAAGCTTTTGAAGAATAAAAACTCGTATTACTCACATTTTATTGTGGGTAATAATAGACAAAATGTTCGCAATATTTTTAAATAAATATTTAAAATAAAAATTCTAAATATTATGAATTGGGGGTTTGACAAATGTTAGAACTAAATAAAGAAAATTTTGAGGCGGAAGTGCTTCAAAGTGAAAAGCCTGTATTTGTTGATTTCTGGGGAGATAAATGTGAAATATGTAAGGATTTAATGCCAGGAGTACATGGTCTTGAGGAAAAGTATGGAGATAAGATAAAGTTTGCTTCGTTAAATATAGGTGGTTCAAGAAGACTTGCTATATCCCAAAAGGTTTTAGGATTACCAACAATGATTATTTATAAGAATGGAGAGAAAGCTGAAACTATAACTCCAGATAAAATAAGTACAATAGAGGATGTTGAAAACTTTATAAAAGGATTTTATGAAGCTCTTTAATTAAGGTTTAAATCTAGAAAGGTAAATACCTTTCTAGATTAAATATAGCTCTTAGGCACCTTTATAAAGATAGGTGGTCATTATAATAGTTTATTTTGTGATATGAGTATTAAGAATTCACTATAGTTAAACTATTAAAACCTGTATTACTTAAAAATTACTATTTTGATTAACTACTTTATTTCAGTTGCTTTATTATTATAGGAGGTGAACGCTTTGCGTCTAGAGATTGGTAATATATTCATAAAAGATATCCAATTTGGAGAAGAAACTAAGGTTTTAAATGGTGTTCTTTATGTAAATAAGGAAGAACTATTAAGCGAAGTTCAGGGTGATGAGAGAATTCAAAGTATAGACTTTGACATTGCAAGACCAGGTGAAGAGGTTAGAATCATCCCTGTGAAGGATGTAATAGAGCCAAGGGTTAAGGTAGAAGGAGATGGAGGAATATTCCCAGGATTCATAAGTAAGGTAGATACTGTTGGATCAGGAAGAACTCATGTTTTAAAAGGAGCAGCTGTTGTTACTACAGGTAAGATAGTTGGATTCCAAGAAGGTATTGTGGACATGTCTGGAGAGGGAGCTAAGTATACACCTTTCTCAAAAACTAATAATTTAGTTATTATAGCAGAGCCTAAGGAAGGAATACTTCAACATGACCATGAAGAGGCAGTTAGAATAATAGGATTTAAGGCTGCTGTATATCTTGGAAAAGCTGGACAAAACGTAGAGCCAGATGAGGTTAAGACCTTTGAAACTCTTCCATTACTTCAGCAAGTAAATCAGTATCCAGATCTTCCAAAGGTAGTATATGTTTATATGCTCCAAACCCAAGGATTACTTCATGATACTTATGTATACGGAGTAGATGCTAAGAAGATAATACCAACATTTATATATCCAACAGAAGTTTTTGATGGAGCTATAGTTTCAGGAAACTGTGTTTCTGCTTGTGATAAGAATCCAAGCTATGTTCATATGAATCATCCTATAATAGAAGATTTATATGAAAGACATGGAAAAGATTATAATTTCTTGGGATGTATAATAACTAACGAAAACGTATACCTTGCAGATAAAGAAAGAAGTTCTAATATGACAGCTAAGCTTGTAGAGTTCCTAGGAGCAGATGCAGTTATAATATCTGAAGAAGGTTTTGGAAATCCTGATGCAGACCTTGTAATGAATTGTAATAAAATTTCTGCAAAGGGTATAAAGACTGTTCTTGTAACAGACGAGTATGCTGGACAAGATGGTAGCTCTCAATCCTTAGCAGATTCAACACCAAAGGGTGATGCAGTTGTTACAGGAGGCAATGCTAATGAGGTTATTACATTGCCACCAATGAAAAAGGTTATAGGTCATCCAGAGGTAGCTAATGTAATAGCTGGAGGATATCTTGGTTCTTTAAGAGAAGATGGTTCAATAAATGCAGAGATACAGGTTATAACTGGAGCTACTTCAGAGGTTGGATTTAATTATTTAACTGCAAAAGGATATTAAAATAAAAATTTCCCCATTAATTTAAAATAAATAAATTAAGTAAAACTTTAAGAAAAATTAGCTTTTTAGAAAGGAAGGTAAAGTTATGTTAGAAGGAAAAAAAGTCATTGCAATTGGAGATAGAGATGGAATACCAGGACCAGCTATAGAAGCTTGTGTAAAAAGTGCAGGAGCAGAGGTTATATTTGCCTCAACAGAATGCTTTGTCTGAACAGCTGCAGGTGCTATGGATCTGGAGATCCAACAAAGAGTAAAAGACCTTACTGATAAGTATGGTGCAGAAAATGTAGTTGTTGTTTTAGGTGGAGCAGAGGCAGAAGCTTCTGGATTATCAGCGGAAACTGTAGTTGTAGGAGACCCAACCTATGCAGGCCCATTAGCTGGAGTTGCACTAAACCTAGCTGTTTACCACGTGGTAGAGCCAGAAATAAAGGATGAGTGTGATGCAACTATTTATGATGAGCAATGTGGAATGATGGAAATGGTTTTAGAAGTGGATAGCATAATTGAAGAGGTTAAGGCTATAAGAGATCAAAAAGAGTAATTTTAAGTTATTACTCCAAAATAGGGGGGGACATTAAGTGATAAAAATAGTTCATTATATAAATCAGTTCTTTGCTAACATTGGTGGAGAAGAAATGGCCCATGTTAAGCCTGAGGTAAGAGAGGGCTTCGTAGGACCAGGAATGGGGCTTGAGAAGCTTTTTAAGGGAGAAGCAAAAATTGTTGCTACTATAATATGTGGAGACTCTTATTTCAATGAAAACATAGATGAAGCTAAGGCGGAAATCCTTGAAATGGTAAAGAAATATGAGCCAGACCTATTTATAGCAGGACCAGCTTTTAATGCAGGAAGATATGGAGTTGCTTGTGGAACTATGGCTAAGGAAGTTGAAGATCAGCTTAATATACCAGTACTTACAGCTATGTATAATGAGAATCCAGGAGCTGATATGTATAAAAAGCACTTATATATTGTGGAAACAAGAAATAGTGCAGCAGGTATGAGAACAGCTCTTCCAGCTATTGCAAACCTTGCATTAAAGCTTGGAAAGGGAGAAACTATAGGATTACCATCTGAAGAAGGATATATAGAAAGAGGAATAAGAAAGAACTACTTTGCAGAAGAAAGAGGATCTAAAAGAGCAGTTGATATGCTTGTTAAAAAGCTTAAGGGAGAGGAATTTATAACTGAATTCAAAATGCCAGTATTTGATAGAGTTGATCCTCATCCAGCAATAAAGGATATAACGAAGTGTAAAGTTGCTATAGTTACATCAGGAGGTACTGTTCCAAAGGGAAATCCTGATCATATAGAATCATCTTCAGCATCTAAATATGGTGAGTATGATATAGAAGGAGTTATGGATTTAACCTCAGCAACCTATGAAACTGCTCATGGTGGTTATGATCCAACTTATGCAAACACTGACTCTGATAGAGTAATACCAGTTGACGTTTTAAGACAAATGGAGAAGGAAGGTAAGATAGGATCTCTTCATAGATATTTCTATTCAACAGTAGGTAATGGAACAGCAGTTGCATCCTCTAAAAAGTTTGGAGAAGAAATAGCTAAGAAGCTTGTGGCTGATGGAGTAGATGCAGTTATCTTAACCTCCACATGAGGAACTTGTACGCGTTGCGGTGCAACACTTGTTAAAGAAATAGAAAGAGTACTTCCAGTTGTACACATGTGTACAGTAGTACCAATATCTTTGACTGTTGGAGCAAATAGAATAGTTCCAACAATAGCAATTCCTCACCCACTTGGAAATCCAGCTTTAGGAGCTAAGGATGAATATGAGTTAAGATATAACTTAACATCAAGAGCTTTAAAAGCTTTAGAGACAGAAATAGAAGAGCAAACTGTATTTGATAAGTAATAAATAGATTAACTAGGCTTCTATAAATGGAGCCTAGTTAAAAATCAAATTAGGTCTTGTTTAGAATTTTTAATGGATGCATTTCCTTTCACCTAAAGAACATATATTAAAATAAGTGAATAAAAGTTAAAAAATATAAGTTAAAAACACTATGCTTTTAGTTTTTAGCTTTTAATTAAGAATTTTATAAAAATGGGGGTTATAACAATGGATTTTCCAGTAATAAAAAAGGCATCATATATTTTGGTTAACACTCCAGACATGATAATACATGATGGAACAACTCAAACTGTTGAAAGAGAGAGTCATCCAGAATCAGAATACTTAAAAAAGCTTCCTGAGTTTATAAGAGGTTTTGAAGAGGTAGTTGCTTATGCACCTAATCAGACATATATAGGAAATATGACTCCAGATGCTTTAGGAGAAAGAAAAAGACCTTGGCATGGAGAGAAAGTAGAAGGTGCAAATAGATTTGGTAAATTTGGAGAAATAATGCCTCAAGATGAGTTCTATGGTGTTATGAAGTTATCAGATGCCTTCGATTTAGTTCTTCTTGAAGAAAGTTTTACAGAAATGGTTAGGGAGAAGATAAGTAATCATCCACTGCTAAAAAATAAGGCTGAGGATATAAAAAAGGGAGTAGATTTAGAAGAGATAGAAAAGTTAATAAATTCTAATATAGCGGTACCTTTATATGATAATGGGAAATTAGTAGGTTGTGTTAAAAGGGCTCATGAATATGATAAGAACCTTTCAGCTCACGTACTTCTTGAAAACTTAGCAGTTAAGGCTTCAGGAGTTGTGGCTGCATTAAATTTATTAAAAGATAATGATATAAATATTGAGGATATAGAATATATAGTTGAATGTTCAGAAGAAGCAGTTGGAGATATGAACCAAAGAGGGGGAGGAAATATAGCTAAGTCTATAGGAGAAGTTGTAGGACTTAAAAGTGCTACAGGAGCTGACCTTAGAGGATTCTGTGCAGCACCAACTCACTCTTTAATAACAGCAGCGTCTTTAGTTAAGTCTGGTATATATAAGAATGTATTAGTTGTTGCTGGAGGAGCTACTGCAAAACTTGGAATGAATGGTAAGAGCCATGTAGAAAAGAATATACCAGTTCTTGAAGATTGTTTAGGAGGATTTGCACTCTTAGTTAGTGAAAATGATGGAGTAAATCCTATCCTTAGAACTGACATAATTGGAAGACATACAATAGGACATGGTGCTTCTCCACAGGCTGTTCTTGAAGCTCTAGTTTTAGATCCTTTAGATAAGGCAGGGCTTAAGATAACAGATATAAATAAGTTTGCTCCAGAAATGCAAACTCCAGATATTACAGAGCCAGCAGGAGCGGGAGATGTTCCAACTCAAAACTATAAAATGATAGGAGCTCTAGCAGTTAAGAAAGGACAACTTGAAAGAAAGGAACTTCCAAACTTTGTTAAGGACCATGGATATCCTGGATATGCGCCAACTCAAGGACACATACCATCAGGAGTTCCAATAGTTGGACATGGAAGAGAAAGTATATTAAATGGAAGCCTTGAAAACTTTATGATAGTTGGTAAGGGTAGTTTATTCCTTGGAAGAATGACTAATTTATTTGATGGAGTATCCATAGTTGTTGAAAAGAATAATGGCTTAAGTAAGGAAGAAGCGGGAGTTTCTAAAGAAGAAGTTAAGTCTATGGTTGCAGAGGCAATGAAGGATTTTGCAGCTTACTTAATGAAAAATTAAGGAGGTGCTTTAATTATGAAAGAAAACAATGTAAAAGGTATGATTGCAGAGGTCTTTAATGATATAGCAAAAGGCATTGAAAGTGGTACCTTTAAAAAAAGAGTTAGAATAGGTTTAACTACTATAGGCTCTGAACATGGACAAGATGAAATGATAAGAGCAGCAGAGCTTTGCAAAAATAAATATGGAGACTTTGATATAGTTCTTATAGGAGAAGATAATAATAGTAACTTTGAAAAGGTAGTTGTTTCTACTGCAGAAGAAGGTCATAAAAAGATGGTGGAAATGATAGATAGTGGGGAATTAGATGGATGCGTTACTCAGCACTTTGATTTTCCAATAGGGGTTTCCACTGTGGGTAAGGTAACCACTCCTGGAAGAGGAAGAGATATGATTCTTGCAACCACCACAGGTACTACATCTACTAATAGAGTAGAAGGTATGGTTATGAATACTATATCAGGAATAGCTACGGCTAAAGCTTTAGGAATAGAGAATCCTAAGGTTGGAATACTAAATATAGATGGGGCAAGAAAGGTAGAGAATATATTAAAGGAATTAAAGGGAAGTGGATATGATATATCCTTTACTGAATCCTTAAGAGCTGATGGAGGCTTTGTTATGAGAGGTAACGATCTTTTAGCAGGCACCCCAGATGTAATGGTTTGTGATTCTTTAACAGGTAATCTTATGGTAAAGGTAATGTCCTCTTATACCACAGGAGGAAGTTATGAAACATTAGGAGCTGGATATGGTCCAGGAGTTGGAGAAAACTATAATAGACTTATAAATATAGTATCTAGAGCATCAGGATCTCCATTGATATGTGAAGCTTTAAGATTCTGTGCTACTTGTGCAGAAAATAAAGTTTTAAGCATAGCAAATAAGGAGTTCCAAAAGGCTAATAAAGTAGGACTTAAAGATATTATAGGAAAGCATATTAAAGAAAAGGTAGTGGAAGATGTACAGGTTCCTCCTAAGAAGGTAGTAACCTACTCTATTGGAGGAATAGATATATTAGAACTAGAAGATGCTTGTAGAAGCCTTTGGAAAGAAGGAATATATTCAGAAAGTGGAATGGGATGTACAGGACCTATAATCTTAGTTGGAGAGGAAGACTCCAAAAGGTCAGAAGAGATACTTATAAAGTGTGGATATAAATCCTAAATTAATGTAGTTTTAAAACAAGCCATCACATTAATGTGATGGCTTGTTTATTTTAAATTTTTAATAAATTTTTGAATAACATTTTATTAAAAATTATTTAAAAGTTTATTCTATAAATATTAATAATAG
>NZ_JBFNEO010000054.1:0-15265 GCF_040797585.1 Clostridium sp. | reverse complement strand
GTTCTAAGTTTTAATAGATATTTATAAATCTATTAATTTATATACTTTTCTATTTTTTCAACAACCTTTAAAAGATACTTTTCCTCAAGTTCAGAGAATCTTCCTATATGAGGGCTATCAATATCTAAAACCCCTATAATCTTTCCTTGACTTTTAATAGGTATAACTATTTCAGAGTTTGATGCTGAATCACAAGCTATGTGACCTTCAAAACTATGAACATCTTCAATCCTCATAACCTTATCCTCTAGTACAGAAGTTCCACAAACTCCTTTTCCTATTTCTATTCTATTGCAAGCTGGAAGCCCCTGAAATGGTCCAAGAACAAGTTCTCCATTGTTCATTAAATAAAACCCCACCCAATTACATCCATCTATACACGCCTTTATTATGGCGGATAAATTAGAAAGATTAGCTATAAAATTCTTTTCAGAGCTTAGTTGCCCTTCAGCAAGAATAACCATATACTTTAGCTTTTCTTCCTCTGTAAAATCCTTAATAACCTGTAAATTAACCATGTTTCTCACCCTAACCTTCTATATATAAATTTATCCTTATATGTTCCCAAGGTAAATTTTATAATCACTTATAAAATTCTTTCAATAAGAACTACTATTACTAAAGATACATAATTTAGATAAAATTATTCTACCACAGGGGTTACCAGTATTTCAAACTCTTCTTTATTCTTGTTTCTCTCTACTATTATATCCTTATTTTTATGAGTCATAAAAATATTACTATTTATTTTATTTAATCTATGAATAACTTCTTCCTCTGGACTTTCTTCTCCATCAGTAGTTATTACTGAAATTTTAGGTTTTGCCTTTTCTAAAAATTCCTCTATTGAACTTGTGTTTAATCCATGATGAGCAACTTTTAACACATCACAATCAAAAACTAGATTATTTTTAACCATATCTTTTTCTTCTTCCTTTTCTGCATCTGCCATAAATAAATATTTAATTCCATCTATATTAGCTGCAAGGGATATGGAGTTATTATTCTCTATTTCTTTGTGTGCCTTTATAGGACCTATAGCCCTTAGAGATATATCCTTATAATTTAGAGTCCATCCTACCTTTACGTACTCTGCCTCCACATTATTATTTTTAAAATATTCCTTAAGTTCATCCCTATATAAATTCTTATGAGGAGACATGTATACCTTATCTACATTAAATTCATTACATAAAGACTTTATTCCTCCTCTGTGGTCGTCATGATAATGGGTTAGAATTATAAAATCAAGTTTCTTTATTCCTTTATTACCTAAATAATCTCTTATATATCCTTTATAATCTTCCCATCCACAGTCTATTAAAAAAGCTCCCTTTTCTCCTTCTACTAATATACAATCACTTTGTTTAGTATTTAAGATATGAACCCTTTCAAAGGCATAAACATTATGTGTACCTATAATAATACATATTAAAAAAGTTAAGAAAAATATAGTTTTTTTCATACCTATCCTCCCTATTTGTAATATAAATATTTACATTTCTTATTATCCTTTAAAAAATATATATTATCCTTAAGTTAAAATATAAAATTTTTAGTATTATTAAAATCTCATTGATTCTTTATGTTAAATATACTAAAAGCACTAGGAGATTATAAAATGATATGCTCCTAGCGCTTTTTTAATTGTAAAATACTCACTATTTAATTGAGTTTTATTTTAAGACTTCCTCTTTTTTAAGAGTAGTTCCATTTTCATCTTGGGTTATTAATTTCTTTTTCATAAGTCCACCTAAGGCTATTTTGAAATAATTCTTAGATGTATTAAAAGTTCTTCTGATATCCTCTGCGGAGGATTTATCATTAAACTCCATATGTCCCCCATTCTCCTTTAGATAGTTTAGTATTCTCTCTTGTATTTTGTCTCTTTCCTCTAATTTTCTTCCCCTTGTGGTAAGCCCAATTCTCTCATCCTCATAAAACTTTTTAACTGTAAGTTTTAACTCTTCTCCAATATGTACATAATTGTAGTATTCACTTTTTAGAACTATGCCTTTATACTTTCCCTCTACTGCAACTAATAAGCTCCCAGATTTTTGAACCTCATATACTATACCATAGGTCTCTTCCCCTATAGAGTAATCATTATTCTCTTCTAGACGGTATTCAATATCTGTAGTAGCAGCAAGTCTTCCACTCTTGTCTACATATACATATAAAAGATATTTATATCCTTCCTCAAGGGTGTATCTTTGCTCTTTAAAGGGAACTAATATATCACGTTCTAATCCAAAGTCTACAAAGGCACCAAAATCTCCCGTGGATACAACCTTTAAATATGCTAGCTCACCTACAGTAGCAAGAGGTGTTTTTAATGTAGCTATTAATCTATCCTTTGAGTCTCTATATATAAAAGCTTCTACCTCATCTCCCACATTAAGCTCTCTTCCTAGTGTACTTCTACTTGGAAGAAGTATATCATCTCTAGTGCTATCTGTATCTCCATTAAGATAATATCCAAACTCAGCCATTCTAACTACTTTTAATCTATTAAACTGTCCTATATTAATCATTTTGTCCTCCTAGTATTATTTATAGTTATTTGAAAGTTCCACATACATATTAGCATGATGTTTTAAATTTTCTATTTCTTCTTTTGTAAGCTCACGTACAACCTTTGCTGGGGATCCTAAGCATAACACACCAGAGGGTATTTTCTTTCCTTCTGTTACTAAAGATCCTGCACCTATTATAGTGTTTTCTCCTATTTCTGCTCTGTTTAAGACTATAGCCCCCATACCTATAAGACAATTATCTCCAACTGTACACCCATGAACTATGGCTCTATGTCCTATAGTTACATTCTCTCCTATTTCTGTATCTATATTTTCTCCTGCAATGTGAATCACAGAATTATCTTGTATATTGGTGTTCTTTCCAATCCTTATAGCATTTCCATCAGCTCTTATAACGGTTCCAAACCATACATTTACATTTTCATCAAGGGTAACCTCACCTATTATATCTGCACTAGGTGCTACAAAACAACTTTTATGTATATTAGGCTCTTTTCCTTGGAATTTTAATATCAAACTACTCACTCCTTAGTACAACTTTAAATACTATTATATATATTACCACATAGAGTACCATAATAATACCATAGTTTCTTTAATATAATTTTTAATTTTAGGATAAAATAATAAAGAACCAATTAAAGCAACTCTTACATATCTATGAAAAAATTAGCTATTAAAAGATTTTTTAATTTTAAGGTATTATAAATCAATTTTTTGAAGTTGAGGTTCATTGATTAATCTACACCTATAAAGTATAATATACATTGTTCTAAACAACATATAGTGTTTCATTTAAATTAAACCACTATATATTGTTTCATATTATGGCTTATGAGGAAAATAAACACAAATTAATTATAAATTATCGGGGGTGCTTTACTATAATGAAGTCCATAAAAGACGTATTTAAGAGATATTACACAAAGGAATTAGAAAATAATAAAAAGAAAACAGTATATGATTTATTTAAGTGGAAAAAGATAGATGTACTCCTTAAGGATCATAAAAGCGGAAAAGTACTTACAGATATGAAGGACTTAGAATTTCCTGTTCACTACTCTCAAAATGCTTGTGATATAATAGCTTCTAAATATTTTAGAAAAGCTGGAGTTCCACATAGCAATGGATATGAAACAAGTATGAAACAGGTTGCCCATAGAATGGTTAATTTCTGGAAGGAAGCTTTAATAGAAGAGAATCTTATAAAAACTGAAGAAGAAGGAAATATCTTCTATGATGAGCTTGTTTTTGCATTACTTAATCAGATGTACGCTCCAAACTCTCCTCAATGGTTTAACACTGGGCTTGCTTTAAGCTATGGTATAAAAGGGTCTCCTCAAGGAAGTTTTTATTATGATGAAAAGGAAGGGAAAGTAGTAGAATCTAAGGATGCTTACACAAGAACTCAAGCCTCTGCTTGTTTTATAGTATCTATTGAAGATAAGCTCCTTGGAAAACACTCCATCTCTGATCAATATATAACTGAAACTAAGCTTTTTAAAGGGGGATCTGGTACTGGAACTAACTTCTCTTCTTTAAGAGCTAATGGAGAAAAACTTTCTGGTGGTGGAGTTTCTTCAGGTCTTATGAGCTTCTTAAAAGGCTTTGATAGAAATGCTGGTGCTATAAAATCAGGTGGTACTACTAGACGTGCTGCTAAAATGGTATGTATTGATATAGATCATCCTGAGGTAGAGGAATTTATAACTTGGAAGGCAAAGGAAGAAGATAAGGTTCGTGCCCTTGCAAAAATGGGATATGATGCAGATTTAGATGGGGAAGCTTACTCCACAGTATCAGGACAAAACTCCAATAACTCCTTAAGACTTTCTGATGAGTTTATGAACAAGGTTAATAACCTTAATAATACTGAAGAAACTTTAGAGTTAAAAGGAAGAATTGACTCTAGTGTTAATAAAAATGTTAAGGTTAATGACCTTTGGAATATGTTCAATGAAGCGGCTTGGAAATGTGCAGACCCTGCTCCACAATTTACTGATACCTTCAATGCTTGGCATACTTGCCCTGGTGGAGAGGATGGTAATGTAGGAGCTTCATATAATAAGCTTAACTCCACAAACCCTTGTGGTGAATATGCTTTCCTTGATAATACTTCTTGTAACCTAAGCTCAATAAACATATATAAGTTCTATGATGATGAGAAGAAGACTTTTGATATTGAAGGATATCTTCATATAATTGCTCTAAATCAGCTTCTTCTTGAGGCTTCAATAACCTTTGGTCAATTTCCAACAGAAGATATAGCAAGAAGAACTTATCTATTTAGAACTACTGGTCTTGGAATTGCTAATATAGCTTCTTTATTTATGGCTATGGGACTTCCTTATGATTCAGAAGAATCAAGAACTCTTGCCTCCGGATTAATAGGTACTCTTACTGGTTATTCCTATTATATTTCTTCCCTAATGGCTAAGGAAATCGGAGCTTTTGATAAGTTTAATATAAATAAAGAACATATGTTAAAAGTTATAAGAAACCACGGAAGAGTTGCTGGTGCTATAAAATCATCCTTTGAAGGTTTAAATTATACTCCAGTAAAGGTTAACCATGAAAGACTGAGACTATTAAACTCTAGTGACTTAAGTGATACTCTAAAGAAAGTATGGTCTTTAGCTATTGAAGGTGGAGAGAACCATGGATTTAGAAATGCTCAAGTATCTGTTATAGCTCCAACAGGAACTATTTCCTTTGCCATGGATTGTGCTGCAACTTCTATTGAACCATTCTTTAGCCACATAGTATATAAAAAGTTATCTGGCGGAGGATACATGACCTTAAGCAATCCTATTATTGAATTATCCTTAAAAAACCTTGGCTATAGAGATAATGAAATAAAGGATATTCTTGATTATATAATGAGAAAAGAAAAGGTTCAGGCTGATGGATTTGAATATGAAAAAATATTAGATGGTAAAATAGAAGGCGCTCCTCATTTAAAAACTGAACATGTAAAGATATTTGATACAGCAAATATTTGTGGAAGTGGGGAGAGATTTATAGCTCCACTAGGTCATGTTAAAATGGTAGCAGCTATAACACCTTTAATATCTGGTGCCATATCCAAAACAGTTAATCTTCCAAAAACTGCAACAGTTGAAGATTTTAAGGATATAGTTTTAGATTCTTGGAAGCTAGGAGTTAAAGGAATCTCTCTATATAGAGATGGCTCTAAATATAGTCAGCCTTTAAATAATACTCTAGATTCTTCAAAAGGAGTAACTCTTGAAGATTTAACTTATAACGCTCTGCTAAACGAAGCTAAAGAAATGAAGGCTTCATTAAATACTTCAAAGCGTGAAAAACCTCAAGGAATTAGATATGGTACTACTCATCCAGCTCAAATAGAAGATGTTAAAATCTACACTACTGTTAATAGAAATGAGATTGGTGAGATATGTGAAATATATATTACAACAGATAGAGAAGGTACAATAATTACAGGACTTTTAAATTCATTATCAAAATCTATCTCTGTTATGCTTCAATATCATGTACCATCAGAAGATATATCTAAGATGCTTAGAGGGCAAAAGTATGAACCTTATGGATTTGTTCAAAAACACCCTTACATTAAATATGTTTCATCTATATCTGATTTAATAAGTAAGATAATAGATATAGAGCTTGGAGACTTTTCAAGATGCCAAGTTAAACCTGAAGTTCCAGTAGCTATCACTACTGCTCCAGATTTATTAAAAGCTCAAACAGCAGTAACCACTGACAAAATAGAAGAAAAAGAAATCCATGAAGGTGAAAGAGTTTATGGTAGCACATGCTCCACATGTTCTTCTACAAGAATGGTTAGAAACGGTACTTGTATGGTTTGTCTAGATTGTGGTTCTACTACTGGATGTTCATAAAAGTTATTTTATTTTGTAGAATTACAGAACCAAAAGTAGCTGTTACAAAATGAAGTGTAAATAAAAATAAATATAATTCATTAATAATAAATTAAATAAAAGAGCTACTATTTATTTTAAACTTATAAATAGTGGCTCTTTACATATTAGGATATACCCTACTCTCTATAAATAATAAATAATTTTTAACTGAACTTACGCAAACTAATTATTAAATTCATCCTCTAGCAAAGAATATATATGGCTTCCATACCAGCAATTATTTAGAAACCTAACCCCTCTACATGTACCTTCTTTGATCATACCTATTTTTATCATGACTTTTTCAGAGTTAATGTTTTGATCATTGCAAAGGGCTTGAACTCTATGTATCTTTAAATTATTAAATGCAAATTTAAGTAATTCCCTTGCTGCTTCAGGAGCATATCCATTGCCCCAATAATTAGGATGTACATCCCATCCAATTTCCCATTCATTAATAGAATCATCTATTTTCCAAAGTATAACTCTTCCTATAGACTCATTAGAATATAGGTCTGATATGATAAATCTATATACAACCCTTGGTATTTTATTTATCTCATCAATAGCTTCACTAAACTTTTTATCTATGGCCTCTTTTAGTTTTATGGTATCTGATTCATATTTAAGACAAGATTCATTAGTTTCTAACTCAAAAAAGAAATCATAATCCTTTTCTGTAATCTCTCTTAAACACAATCTATCAGTAACTATTTCCATATCATACCTCTTAATTTAAAATTATTCTATGCTTAAATAGTGTTTATAATATAACCCGCTCTTAAATCATATTTTAAGAGAATTATTTTCTAACTATATATTATCGGTATATTTAAAATATTAATCTATTTTCTACTTGCAATAATACGTGTAAAGGTAAAATTCCCATCATCTGCTTCTAATAATTTAACTATAACCACTGGATATTATATTTAGCAGACAGCGGAAACTGCTCTAAAGTAAGCAGCCTTTGTAGTTGTTCCTTATTTATAAGTATCATCTCCTTTTTACCCTTGGATATATAAGCTTAAATTTTTCACTTTACTAATATTAATTAGTAATATTATCATAATTACCTATTTATTTAATTATATATCAAATTAATTAAATATTACAAATATTCAACATAAGTTAAAAATAAATTTTTCCATGTGAAATTATAAGTTATATAGTATACATAACCTATAATTTCACATATTATATATTATACTTTTAAGGGGGTTATCTGAGATGATGCCTTATAACTTAATAAATAATCTTAGAAATAAAGATGTAAAAAATATAACAGGAGAAGAAGCTTTCAATCTACTAAAAACTAATAAAGATGCCATTGTATTAGATGTTAGGACTAAGGATGAATATATTCATGGTCACATTCCAAATGCAGTAAATATTGAAGTAAGGTCCCTTATGACAAACTTAGATTCCCTGAGTAAGTTCAAGAATAACCCTATAATTGTTCATTGTGCTTCTGGCAGCCGTAGTATTATTGCAGTAAATATTCTATCTTCTAATGGCTTTTCTAATATCTATCATATATTTAAAGGCTTAAAGGATTGGAAACACGAAATAAGCTATGGAGCAAGATAAATATCTTGCTCCATAGCTTATTTTAGTACAAATTAGTCTATAATATTTGATTTTTCCCACTGTTTAATATAAACTAAAATAGTATTTAATGTAATATTATATTATTCTAACCATAAAAGTAAGGGGGATTTTTATCTTATGTCTATTTCAAAAAAAATAGTACTTTCAATATCTATATGTGCATTAATTACTTCTATTCTCTTAGGCTCTATTAGTATTTATAAAACTACTACTATAGTTAAGGAGAAATCTTCTAAAATCATTCATGACTCTATAGGAGAACAAGGTGGTAAATTTGGTGAAGTTATATCTAGTGCTACCTTTAATGTAAACGCTTTAGAAAAAATTGTACAAGACTCTGTAGATCTTTCAAAAACATCTGACAATAACTATATGAGTAATCTAGTTAATAACTTAGATCCTGTGGTAAAAGGACTAGCTGCAAACGATGATAAAATATTTAATTTTATTTTTATTTTCGATACTGGTCTAAACCCTAATCATCACTCTATTTGGTATAGTGATAAAACTTTAGACAGATCACTAACAAAAATAGATGGATCTCTCCGTTATACTCTAGATCCTAACAATGAAAAACAAAAATGGTATTTCGATTCAGTAAAAAATAAACAAGATGCCTGGCTTTTACCTTATGTTGATGAAACCACCAATAAAACTGTTATAACCTATTATAAGCCTATCTATAAAGATAATGTTCCTTTAGGAGTAATTGTTGTAGATATACTTTCTGATAAGGTTAAAGATAGTATATTAAATACTGCCCCTTTAGCTAATGGTAGCTTTGGGCTTCTAGATAAGGATTTAAAATTTATAATACATAAGGATCTATCTGGTAATATCTTAGATATAGACAAAGAAGGCCTAAAGGACCTGGAAAATTTAATAAATTCTAACTCTCAAGGAACCTTAGAATATGACAAAAGAGAAAAGTTACTTGCTTATCATAAGTTAAGTAATGGTTGGACCCTAGTAGCTTTTGAAAATTATGAGGATATATTTAAGGATGTTAGTAATATAAGTGTATTTCTCTTAGTATCATCTTTAGTATTAATATGTATTTCCTGTTTAATTGCATATTTTGTTTCAAATTCTATTTCTAAAAATATAAAAGGTGCAGTAAAACTTATAGAAGATACCTCAAATTTTGATTTATCTCATAAAAAGGAAGTTGACTATCTTACTTCTAAAAAAGATGAAACTGGTACTATGGCAAGGGCTATTGTAAATCTTAGAAATGAACTACGTGGTATGGCCTCTAATCTTAATATTAGTTCTAAGGAAACCCTTGAGTCCTCAGTAAAACTAAATAATATAAGTAGTGAAGCTTTAAATAGTGTAGAATGTGTATCTGCCACTGTAGAAGAATTAGCTTCCAGTATTCAAAATCATTCAAAAGATACAGAAGAATCTACAGTTAAACTTATATCTCTTGGAGAGAAGATCTCCTCTATTACTGATTTAAGTCAAGAAGTAAATAATAATTCAAAACATATGATAGATGATACAAAAATTTGTTTTTCTTCTTTAGATAATCTAGGTAACAAAATTACCTCTAACCTTAATATAACTAATGAAATTATACACAAGGTAGATGCTTTAAATGAGAAATCTCATTTTATATCTAATATACTAACTACTATTCAAACCATTGCTACTCAAACTAACCTTTTAGCTTTAAATGCAGCCATAGAGGCAGCTAGAGCTGGAGATCATGGAAAAGGATTTTCTGTAGTAGCTGAGGAAATAAGAAAACTTTCTGAAAAAACCTCTGATTCTGCTGGAGAAATAGAAAAGCTTTTAAATGAAATAAAAACTGATATAGAAAATACTAAGATGGAAATGGATAGTATGAATGAATCATCTAATGAGCTTAATTTATCCAATGCTTCTCTTAGAGATTCCTTGATGAAAATAGAAACTTCTATAGAGACCACCTCCTCTAGGCTTATGACATTAATAGAGGAAATTAGCTCTGTAAATAGTTATAAAGACGATGTTATAACTAAACTAGAAGCTATCTCTTCTATCTCTCAAGAATTTGCTTCAGCCACTGAAGAAATTTCTGCTTCCATGGATAGAGAAGTTGTTGAAATGAATAATTTAGTATCCATTTCTAATAATTTAAAAGACTTAGTGAACACTTTAGACGATACATCTAATAAATTTAAACTTTAAGCTTTATCAGATTTTTAAAACTATATTTTATTAACTATTGTAATTTACAATAAAACACTATGAGTTTATTGTATCAACTAAACTCATAGTGTTTTTTCCATATTATAAAACCTCTTTTTTAATCCTTATAATAAACATCTACTATAAGACTTATAAATAAAATATAAATTTATGTATTATAACTCTTATTATTTTCATTGTTTTTTATAGAAATAAAATTTTCTTCTTATTCTGTTTTTCTCTTATAACTAGGTATAATAACTATATAAGCTATAGCAAATATCCCCATTATATATGGATAATATAGATACTTCATTATTTCAAAGGAAGAAATTTTAGCAAGAGCCGATGCTGAAAGAAGCTGAGCTCCATAGGGAATTATCCCTTGAAATACACATGCGAACATATCTAGTATCCCTGCAACCCTTTTAGGATCTAAGTTGAATTTATTAGAAATATCTTTAGCTATTGGTCCTACTGTAATTATAGCTATGGTGTTGTTTGCCGTACATATATCTACTAAAGAAACTAGTCCTCCAATACCAAGCTCAGCCCCTCTTTTAGTCTTAACCTTAGATTTTATTAAATTCAATATAAAATCTATTCCTCCATGGTACTTTACCATTTCAACAATACCTCCAATAATAAGAGATATTATTATGATCTCTCCCATACCCATAATGCCTTTGTATAAACTTTGAATTATATTATATAGATCTAGGTATCCAAAACCTAAACTAATTAACCCACATACAAATATACTTAATGTTAAAAGTACTATTACATTTAATCCACTTAGAGCTCCTATCAAAATTAATAAGTATGGCATTACCTTAACTATTTCTCCACCATTACTTTCTAATGTATATGATATATTTGAAGGGCTAATCATAATAAATATTATGGCTGTAATAATAGCTGGTAAAATTACAACCTTAAAATTAATTTTAAATTTATCCTTAAGGTTACATCCTTGAGTTTTCGTAGCGGCTATAGTTGTATCTGATATCATAGATAAGTTGTCTCCGAACATTGCTCCTCCAACCACAGCCCCAACTATTAAAGGCAAAGATAAAGAAGTCTTACTTGCTATTTCTACTCCTATAGGAACAAGAGATACTATGGTTCCCATAGATGTACCTATAGCAAGAGCTATGATGCATGACACTATAAACATTCCTGCTACAATTAAATTACTAGGTATAAATCTCATTCCTAAACTTACTGTGGCATCTATGGCTCCCATATCTTTTGCTAGTTCTGCAAAAGCACCTGATAATATGAATATAAGAATCATCATTATAATATTTTCATTTCCTACTCCCTTGCAAAACACTGAGAGCTTTTCATCTATACTTTGGTTTTTACCTATAAATAAAGATACAATGGCTGCTATTATAAATGGAATAAGTATAGGAATTCCATAGAAATCACCATAATATAAGCTTCCTCCCATGTATATTATTAAGAAAATAATTAAAGGAAGTAGCCCCTTAAAACTACCTTTACTCTGCTCCAAAATTTCTCCTCCTTATGTTTACAAATAAAAAAACTCCCACCTAAAGATAAGGTAAGAGTTCTCAATTTCATCTTAAACTTCTCATCTTTCAGGTTACACCTGATGGATTTAGCACCTTAAGCTTTCTGCCTTGGTTGCCGGGTTTCCTAGGGCCAGTCCCTCCACCGCTCTTGATAAGACCTAATTATAAATTTTATAATTTAAAAGTAATTATATTATCTTTTTCATATGTTGTCAACACTTATATTGAATTTTTGAAATGCAATATGTTTATTTATTATATTTTTATCATAATCAATAGTTATTTTATATATATTTGGACAGTTAAATTCTCTCCACTTTCTCATATATTTAGCGTTGGCTTCCTTTGAATAAAAGTAATTTTCATCATATTCATCAGAAAACTCTAGGTATTCAGTTACAGATTTTTTGTCTATGACAACTTCATCCTTAGGTAAATTATTAAAGATAGGTAAGAAAAACTTTACTGGTAGACTATAATTGTAAATTCCTCTTACCTCCTTTCCTTCAAAAAGTGCTCTTCTTATTATAAGGTTCTCCTTATCTTTATCTTTTATCTTTATTTTAAATACTATACCTTCCTTTTTATTATCTTGTAGTTTAATTCTAATCATAAAATCTCCTTTTGTTATATTTAAACCGCTTTAATTTATACTATTATTTAACATTATAAATAATAGTATATAATCTATTTTATACTTACTAATTATTCATAATTTTTTCCATAGAAACTAATTATATCAAAGATTTATAATTTATTAAATGAACATCTTATCTGAAGTAAATTTTCCAACCTACTATACTTTTAAGAATATCTCTCCATTAAGACTGCATAATTTAAACTTCTACTAATTTATTTATAAGTATCACTATAATATTATCTGTAACTAATATTTCTATATTACTTAAAAAGAATAATTGATACTCATAGCAATTATTCATATATTTTTTATTTTAACTTTAGTTCTTAACTACTTATAATTATACATGAAAGTTATATTCTTCTTATGATACTTTTTATTTTATTCATAAAAAATGAGGCTGTTCCATTAAGAAATCTAACCATAATATGTTGTCTTAGAATTTAAAAATATAAGACAATCTATTGTAGTTTTTATTCTTTGTGCCACAGCCCCACTAACTTATTAATTTACAATAACTTTATAGAATTTTCTCTACATATCTGAAGAGTTTCCTTATCCCATATGGAAGCTTGCACTTCTCCCACATGAGCTTTATTTAAAAAGAACATACATATCCTTGACTGTCCAATACCTCCCCCTATAGTATATGGTAGTTTTTCTTCTAAAAGCATCTTATGAAACTCAAAGTTTTTCCTATTTTCATGTCCGCTTTTTTCTAATTGATGCTCTAAAGCTTTCTTATCAACTCTTATTCCCATAGAAGAAAGTTCTACAGCTCTTTGAAGAAGAGGGTAATAAAATAATATATCTCCATTTAAGTTCCAGTCATCATAATCAGGAGATCTTCCATCATGCTTTTCTCCAGATTTTAAAACTCCACCTATCTTCATTATAAATACTGCACCTTTTTCTTTGCAAATCTTATCCTCTCTTTCCTTAGGAGTAAGACTTGGGTACAAATCTTCAAGCTCTTGAGATGTTATTATGTATATATCCTCTGGAAGCTTTAACTCTAATGTACTATATAATTCATTTATATAAAGTTCTGTTCTTTTAAAAACATCATAAATATTTTTTACTACATTCTTTAATGTATCTTCATTTCTTTCTTTTTTATCTATTATTAATTCCCAATCCCATTGGTCTACATAGATTGAATGGAGGTTGTCTAAATCCTCGTCACGTCTTATAGCATTCATATCTGTATATAGTCCTTCTCTCTTTTCAAATCCATATCTAAAGAGAGCTAACCTTTTCCACTTTGCCAAAGATTGAACTATTTCTATCTCTACATCCTTCTCTTCTTTTATAGAAAAATGAACTGGTCTCTCTATTCCGTTTAAGTTATCATTAAGCCCTGTTTCCTTCTCCACAAATAAAGGGGCTGATACTCTAGTTAGATTAAGTTTTTTTGCAAGTTCCTTTTCAAAATAGTCTTTTATCTTTTTAATAGCAACCTCTGTTTCTCTAAGATTTAAAGAAGACTCATATCCATGTGGTAATATTACTTTTTCTTGTTTTATCATATATATTCCTCCATTTTAATTAATAATTAATATCTGTATTTATAGCTATAGAACGAATCTTCCTTCAGCTGGTATTCTTTCCACCATCTGAAGGTTAGATGAGTTAATCTAGGGGCGTAGTAACTATTATCCTCCACCTTTTAAGAGGATGGGGTGTTACAGTTCCTAGCCATCAGATAAATCAAAATAAAAAAACCCTTCATCCTATAAAAATATAGGACGAAAGGTTACTCTTCCGCGGTACCACCTATGTTAGCTTAAAGCTCATCTCTAATCAGTACGGATTTCTCGATACTGTCCAATAAATAACGGTTTGGCTCCGTCTAAGTCTACTAAGAATATATCCTTTCGATTAGAAGCTCCAGGACGTTTTTCATTACAGGCTTTGTATCCATCTCTCACCACCATGGACTCGCTTTAACTAATTCCTTATAACTACTCTTCCCTTCAATGCCTTTAAAAAATTCATTATAGAAATTATATGTGATTTTTTTTAATAAGTCAACATATATTATTTAATATTTTTATCAATTTCTTTTTTAACTTGATCTACTGTAAGTCCAAGTTCCTCTCTACTAGTGAATCTATACTTATAATCACACTTAGGATATTTTTCTTTGTCTACAAGACCCAAAAACATTTCTAGAGGTCTTCCGAATAGTTTACTTTCTCCATACATTGGTCTATAAATAACTAATTCCTCTCCACTCTCACTATGGGTTGCTTTCTCATAAACATAATACCAGTTTCCTTTAAAATGCTTATAGTATTCATTCTTTTTTATATCTCTCATACTAATCTCCTTAACTAAATATTCAGCTAAATATATTTTATTATATCACTATATTATTTTCAAATTTTCATAGTATTATTTTCTATAATTTTTACACATTTTTAAAGTCAAGTTTTTATAAACGTGGTTAAGTGCATTCCCATATAAAAGTTCATTTTCTTAACTCCTTCTATTAGTTTTATAATTACGCAAAAATACCCTATGAAGTAGAAGTCTTATTTGCTACTTTATAGAGTATTTTTGCAATTATGCTTGCCTCTTTTTAAAGATTGAAATGCTATAAACACACACTAATGAAATAATACCAATAAGAAATAACATATAACTTGTCGGTATTAAAAAAAACGGTTCTACCAAGGTACCGTCTGGTTCTACTCTTGACCCAATTAAGCTTGAAATAACTAGACATAAAACTCCTAAAGCTATTGGTGTTGAGGCTAATATATATTTACGTTTCATCATAAATCCTCCTTTGTTTATATAATTAGTATGAATCTTCTTTTATAATTTAAATTTAAGGGTTCAATACATGTG
>NZ_JBFNEO010000053.1:0-15317 GCF_040797585.1 Clostridium sp. | reverse complement strand
TTTTAGTATAAACTATTAACTCATCTAACCTTCAGATGGTGGAATAAATACCACCTGAAAGAAAATTCGTTCTATATTAATTAAGCTAAAAGTTGTTAACCGTCCCTAAATATCTTCTTTTAAGATTTCAATTAAATTTAGCTTCTTTAACTTTTTAATTCCTGGAATTACTGATATACAAGATACAATCATAGCTATAGCACTTGTTATTAATATTGTATCCCAAGGCATAGTAAACTTCATACCACCATATCCACTAGACTGAAGTACCATACTTCTTGCAATTAAAGCTCCAATTATTCCTCCAATTAATGAACTTATTATCCCGTGTAGTAAACCCTCTAAGAATACCATTCTATTTAATTTTTTCATGGTCATTCCTATAGATCTTAAAGCTGCAAATTCTCTGCGTCTTAAGCTTAAATTAGTATTTACCGTATTTATTATATTCACTACCCCAATAAGTCCAATAACAATTACAAAACCATATATTAAAATATTAGCTTGAAGGAATGTATTGCTCATAGACTTATTCTCATCAAGGATATTTACAATATTAGGTAAAATCCCCATATCCTCATATATTTTTTCAATATCCTTTATTACCTTATCTATATTCTCATCCTTATCTAACACAAGGTTAATTGATCTCTTACCTCTTGCCATATTATCTATTAACTTTAATGTCTTTGGAGATGCAATAACCTTTGCCCCTCTAGTTATTCTTATATCCATAGGTTCTTTATCTAATACCCCTAGAACCTTAACCTTAACGAAATTAGTTTCATCAATAGATACTCCTTTTAAGGATGTAACTTCATCTATAGTTCCCTCATCTTCATTTCGCATTGGTTTATTTCCTATTAATATCTCATCTCCAACCTTCAATTTTGTTAAATCTCCACTTATTGGTCCTTTCCCCTTAACAGAAAAGCTATTATCATTTACAACTAAAACTCCATTCTCCGCTTCCATTTTAGTCATATCTATTTTTCCTTCTTTTAGATAATCTTTAATTGAATTAAGATTATACTCATCATAAGCTGTTACAACACTTGGAAGCCCTAAAGCCTCTTCCCCTTTATAGTTAATTGCTATTTCATTATAATTCTTTAATCCCTTATAATAATCAATAAGTCTAGAATCTAAGTCACTTTCTTTTATTATAGCCACCCTATTAGATGTATCATAATCAACATATATATTCTCTACTTCTTCTATAGCTTTTACTTTTTCTAAAATCTCCTCAGACTTTTCAGGAAATTTATCATCTAAGTTTATAATTATATCTATTTTTCTAGATAGATTATTCTCAACTGGTAATCCTTTAAAGGCTATATCAGCAAAGGTTATAAATACTATTGCTAAAATTATACTTATTGTTAGAGAGAATATAGTTGCTCTATAACGTTTTTTATTTCTTTTTATATTCTTATATGCCATAACTACATGGATTTTAGCAAATCTCTTTAAAAGTTTTCCTCTTCTTTTACTTATCTTCTCTTTCACTACAAAAGCTCTTGAATTCACCGCAACTAATGGTGATATTTTGGATGCATATAAAGCTGGAAATATAGCAGATAGACATATAGTTATAAATCCAATAACAGCACTTATTCCAAGAACCATATAGTTTATTTCTATTTGTAGCTTAAATCCGCCTTCTGTAAGCTGTGAAGGCATAGCATTAAATATTATAAATACTATGAATAAGGCTAATAGCCCTAAAATAATTCCTAAAGGTATAGCTATTAATCCAAGTATGATTCCTTCTTTTCTTACTATAGTTCTTATCTGTCTTGGGGTAGCCCCTAATGTCCTTAAAAGACCTAGCTCTTTTATTCTTTGAACTACACTTATGTTAAAAGCATTATAAATTATAGCTATGGTAGCTATGACAACTATTCCTACTACGATAGAAACCATAGAAATCACGGCTTTTAATGAATCATCTCCCTCTAATCCCCCTTGGTATCTAAGAAGATCTACATTTAATCCAGTGCTTTTTTCATCATGTATACTTGTAATTTCTTTTATATTCTTCTTTAAATCTCCCTTATCATAAAGGGATGCATAAATATAGTCTCCACCTTCCTCTAAGCTTTCATCATATGTCAAAGCCATAGCTGCTTTCTTTTTTTGAGTTTCTTTATCATTCTTAAGTACACCCACAATTTTAAATTCTTCCATCTTAGGACTTTTATCATCATTACTTGTATTCAAGGTAATTTTGTCATTAATCCCCAGTTCTTCTCCTAAGGATCTCATAACCCATTGTTCTATGGCAACTTCCCCGTTATTTTTAGGTAAGCTCCCTTCTTTAACATCAATGGCCATAAGAGGACCTATATTCCCTTTAAAACTTGATAAGTTTATTGATGTATTGTTCTTTATTGATGTATTTCCAAGAGATTTCATTATTATCATCTCTTCCACTTTAGGATTATTTTTAACTTTATTTATTAAATCCTTACTTATATTATTATATGCGACCTGCCATGCCCCTCTTTGTGACTTAACAGCATTGACTCCTGATTTATTTATAGAAGGAAAAAAGCTACATATGGCAGTTATTAATGCTACAGAAAGTACTATACCAATTAAAGTAAAAACACTTCTTTTTTTATTATTTTTTAAATACCTAAAGGTTAGTTCCTTGTAAGATTTAATCATATTTTTCCCTCCTACCTTAAGTATTCATCTTTCATTATTTTTCCGTCTACAATATTTATAACTCTGTCTGCTTCTGCTGCTATATTATTATCATGGGTTATAACAATTAACGTTTGCTTGTACTTTTTAGCCGATAATTTTAAAAGTTCAATAACCTCTTTTGAATTCTTAGAATCTAGGTTTCCTGTAGGTTCATCTGCTAAAACTATTGCTGGTTTAGTTATTAAAGCTCTTCCTATAGAAACCCTTTGTTGTTGTCCTCCTGAAAGCTCAGAAGGTAAGTGAGTTTTTCTATCCTTAAGTCCTAAGAGTTCTATAATTTCTTCTAAGTACTTATTATCTACCTTACTTTCATCTAAAAGTACTGGTAGGGATATGTTCTCTTCTAAATTTAATATAGGTATTAAGTTAAAGAATTGAAATATAAACCCTATTTTTCTCCTTCTAAATATAGATAGTTTTTCTTCCTTTAAACTATAAATGTCTTGTCCATCAACATATACTTTTCCACTGCTTGGTCTATCTAACCCTCCTATTAAATGAAGAAGGGTACTTTTACCAGATCCTGATGCTCCAACTATGGCAACAAACTCCCCACTATTAATAGTAAGACTAACATTATCTAAAGCCCTAACTTCATTATTTTTATCTCCATAAATCTTAGACAAATTTTCAATTCTAAGTATCTCCATATATATTCACTCCCTAAATTATTTACTTTATCTGATAGCTAGGAGCTGGAGCTGTAACACCCCCATCCTCTTAAAAGGTGAGGGATAACATTTGCTACGCCCCTAGATTAACTCATCTAACCTTCAGATGGTGGAAAGAACACCACCTGAAGGAAGATTCGTTCTATCTACACTCTCAATATTACATGATGAATCTTACTATTAACCATATTCTTTTCTTACAGTTTAGTAAGAATTGGGGACGGTTAACAACCTAATTAATCTTATAAATATATAAATCCCTGATTTAAATGTGTTATCTGTATACTAATAAAGAAATAATATTCCTTATTTTTTTAACATCTTCTATTCTATATAAGAAATCGATGTATAAAATTGTTATTCATATTACCTATCTGTAATTAGTACTACTCATTTGTCAGTCTGTATTATCCTTAATGAAGTAATGTGTACAAAAAGTTATTAACCGTCCCTAAATTTTAAATAAAGCACCTTATCTTTAACTAATTAATCTGTTCAAAAAGTTGTTAACCGTCCCCAAATAAAAAGGTAAGTATAAAACTCCTTCCTGTTGAAGCCTTATACTTACCTATTACTTTTTATCTTTATCTTTATCTTTATCTTTATCTTTAAGATTATCTAATACATCTTTAAAACTTTTAGCTTTTATTTGAATCATAGATTCATCTCCTGGTACCACCTTAGGAATAAGCACTATACCAAGTCTTTTATTTTCACTAGGCATACTAATAATTACTTCTTTTATTTTTCCCTTAGCGTCTCTTATTTTGAGCTTAAATTCTTTAATTCCCTTACTAATGGCTTCGTAAATCATGGTATACTCTATAACTTTATTATCATCTATTTCTAAAATTTTATCTCCACTTTTAATTCCCACATTCCAAGCTTCAGAGTTAGGTGCTACTTCTAAAACTGTAACCCCTTCATCATCACTTACAAATTTAGCCTTGTCTTTTGTTTCCATAAACATTTGGAGGAATATCATTCCTTCATGAAGAGCTGGCATTAAAATTAGAGCTATAATCTTAGCAGCTAGTCCAAATTTAGTTAAATAAGCTACTCCTATTAATATAATTCCATATATTACATTAAATATTCCTGAAATTAAAGCTTTAGTCTTTTTACTTTTGGTAAAGGTAATACTCTTATATCCAAGGACACCATAGATTGGTATGACACTTGCAATAGCTGTACCAATCAATGCCATGTTCACATCCCCTCTTATTAAAGGCCACCATTCTGGTGTATTTATAACACTGCTTGATACAGAGAAATCTCTAGTTGTTAGAAACATTATAGCTATTGGTAATGGCCAATATCTTTCAAGGGAAAATCCTCCAATTAACTTACCATCTCTATGAGTAAATACTGGTATAGCACCTTTGGATCCATCTATAGCAATAAGAAATCCCTCTACAATATGAAGTATTGCTATAAGAGTAATTAAAGCCATAATATCTAATTGTACATTAGATAAATATGTATTTTTAACTATCCCTAAATTCCCCAAATAATTTAATAATATAGTTAACAATCCTAAAATTGCCCCTGAATAAGAAAAACATATATACCTAGGTTTAATAAACATAAGGAAGAATGAAAATAAAAATATTAAATCTATACCAGAATTTTCATGGAACATAACTCCAGTATTAGTTAATATTATGCTTCCTATAGCTCCACCTAATATACCAAGAACCAACTGTGAAAGTGTTAATTCAATGGGAGAGATAAATCTCTCTCCCACCATAATCTTCTGCATCATAGTAATTCTACTGTTTTTTCTATATAAAAATACACATAAGAGTATTAATATAAGTGCCATTGATGGATTAACTATAGCATAGGCCAATGACTTCAATGTGTATATGGTCAAATTCATTAATTAGCCCTCCTACTTAATTTTTTCATTAATTATTTCTAAAGCCTTATTAAATTGAGGGTCTTTACTTCTATCAAGATTAGTACCTCTTGATTCTTCTGGTATCTTAACCTCTACATCTGGTGCTATACCTTTTTTATGGATATTTTCTCCATTAGGAGTGTAATATTTAGATGTTGTAACTTTAAGTCCAGTACCATCATTCATCTTAAGTACTGATTGAACAATACCCTTTCCAAAGGTTGTAGTACCAACTAGGGTTCCTATTTTGTAATCTCTTATTACTCCTGCAACTATTTCTGAAGCACTAGCACTATTCTCATTAATAAGAACTACTAAAGGCATACCTATATATTCTCCACCTGTAGATGTGTATTTCTTCTCTGCATCATATTTATCAATGGTAGAAGTTAATACTTTTCCCTCTTCTACAAAGTTTGATAACACCTTTAAACTTTCACTTAAAAGTCCACCTGGATTTTCTCTAAGATCTAATATTAATCCCTTCATACCATTACCTTTAAGATCCTTTAATTTAGCATTAAATGCATCTCCTGTATGTTCATCAAACATAGATAATTGTATATATCCAACATCCTTTGAGAGCATCTCTCCCTTTACTGTTTCCATAGTTATAGTATCTCTATAAACATCCGTTGTAAAAGTTCCCTTTCCAGCTCTCTCTAAAGTTAAGGTTATTTTTTCCTTTGCTTTTCCATTTTTCATCATAGAAACAGCTTTATCAGATTCTTTACCTGTCACTTCTGTATCATTTACTTTCTTTAATATATCTCCTGGTAATACTCCTGCTTTAGCTGCTGGTGATCCTTCAAAAACTGATATTATAATTATATCGTTTCCTTTTACTCCAACCTGAAGCCCTACACCTACATAACTTCCTTCATTTCTCTCATTAAAATCTGCAAATTCTTTTTCATTCATAAATACAGTATAAGGATCATTTAAGGAATTAGTCATTCCCTTTACAGCACCTTCTACTAATTTATCCTCATCTATCTCTCCGTCATAAAGCTTATATATTAAATCTCTAACTTCAAACATCTTTTTAAATTTTGATACATCATTTACTCCCTCTAGGGACTTTGAAATTTTAAAAGTACTAACTCCCATACCTGGTATTGAAACCGCAGCTACACTCCCAAACCAAAATGTTATTACATTAGTAACTAAAAGTATTGCTACAACAATAGCTATATTACGTATTCTCTTTTTCTTCATATCTTTTTTATTAATTTGTTCATTATCCATATCTAACACCCTTTCACATCTAACCGTATATTACTCTAGTACTATTATTATTTACCTATAAAATTTTTATTATTAATTTTTATTATTAATTTATAATAACTTTAAATATAATTTCTTTGTCCTATGAGAATAAAATATGTAATTACTGATGTCCATAAGCTTTAACATCCCCATCCTCTTAAAAGATGGGGGATAATAGTAGTTGACACTCCCCTTGACTAACTTATCTAACCTTCATATGGTGGAAGAACACATCTGAAGGAAAATCCCTCTTATAAATTCATAGCTAAACTTCCTCTTAGCTTGCCCTTATAAGATTCTAATGTCAACTATTAGGTTATACACTGCTTCAATTCATAAGATCACAAAATAAAAATCATTAGTATAAGTTAAAAATTCAGTTAGGAACCCTATATATAGATAAACCACATCAAAATCCAACCTTTGAATAAGTATTAAATAATCTTAGCTTGGAACTTAGTTTCAATTATCACGTGGTTTATCTATAGAGTTCCTAGATCATCTCTTAACTTATACATACCTTAAAAGTCTGATTTACCAATGAATAAATAACAGGTATAAATTAATTTTTAAGATAGGAGCTCTATAAATCTTCTTAATAAATATATACAATATAAAATTAAAAAGTCTAATTTATATTAAATATTCTTAGGTTTTCACCATAAATATATTCATTATGTTCAATTTTACATTTAATATTATAAATATGCAATGTGGATATTTATTAATTTAAATCCATAAATATAGATATCTTTTAACATATATATATTATTTTAAAAGCCCCTTCTAAAGATTATTTTTCAATAATTTTAAGGTTTTATAAGGTTTCTAGTTCAACACTTATTTTAGACACTACTCAAAACGTACAATTTTCAAAGATTTAAGTTATACGTGGCTTCAAGACATAAGGTTACAAGATAAAAATCATTGGTATAACTTAAGAACTCAGTTAGGAACCCTATATATAGATGTACCCACGTCATACCTAAAACTCAACTTTAAGATACCATGATTTGCAACCTATCCAAGTTTTTAGTTTAGAGATTGTATCTCTATATATAAATCATTAACTGATTACTCTAACTTTTCTATCTATAAATATCTTAAAATAAACAAATTCACCATTGCATTTCGCAAAGGTGAATTTGTTTTAGTTTATATATTAAACATCTAAGAATTTTCTTAAAGATAATGTACTTCCTAAAGCTCCTACAAATATACCTGCTACTATAAACTCAAGTAGCATATAGGTTACAATATAAGATGGGGATACTAATTGAGAAGTAATCAATGACTCTGTAAGTTTTCCATAGAAAACATTATATCCAAAATACAAAATCAAATTAGAAATTAAAGCTCCAACTATTCCAAGAATTACTCCTTCTATTATAAAAGGCCATCTTATAAACCAGTCTGTAGCACCTACAAACTTCATTATTCCTATTTCACGACGTCTTGAGAAAACTGTTAACTTTATAGTATTTGCAATTAAGAACAAGGATACACTTGTAAGTACCATAAATACAATGACTCCTGTCCACCTAATACTTGATGATATTTTTGAAACCTGATTTATAAGATCTTCTTGGTTTCCTATTTGCTCAACACCTTTTAAATCCTTTGTTTGGTTTTCAACCTCTTTTGCAACCTCAGGACTATCAATCTTTACTATAAAAGAGCTTGGCATTGGATTTTTATTCTCACTATAACTATCTAAAAGGTCTTTATTCTCTCCTAATTGATCCTTAAATTTATTTAAGGCTTGACCCTTACTTTCAAATTGTATTTCCGATATACCCTCTATTTCTGATAATTTATTTTCAACATTTCTTTGATCTCCATATGTAATTCATCTAAAAACACTACAACTTCGACTTTAGATTGAATATCTTCTACCTGTTTATTAACTGTTAAACCAACAAGCATAAATATTCCAAATATACATAGGGTAGCTGCAACTGTAAGTGAGGATGCAATACTTATTGTCTTGTTTCTTCTTAAGCTTTTTAAAGCATCTAAAATGAAGTTTTTAAAAGTATTAATCTTCATATCCGTACCTACCTCTCTTTTCATCTCTTACTATAGTTCCCTTTTCCATTGCAATAACTCTCTTTTTCATAATATCAACTATATCCTTAGCATGGGTTGCCATAACTATTGTAGTTCCAGCCTTATTTATATCATCTAAGGTATCCATTATGCCCTTTGCAGTTTCTGGATCTAAGTTACCAGTAGGCTCATCCGCTATAAGTATAGCAGGATTATTAACTATAGCTCTTGCAAGAGATACTCTTTGTTGTTCTCCTCCTGATAGTTCTGTTGGGAACATCTTATGCTTATCTGAAAGTCCTACCATAGCTAATACCATAGGTACTCTTTTTCTTATATCCTTAGGATTTGCCTCTATAACCCTCATAGCAAAAGCTACATTTTCATAGACATTTAATGTTGGTATTAATCTAAAATCTTGAAACACCATACCTATTTTTCTTCTATAATAAGGAGTTTGTCTTCTTTTTATAGTACTTAGGTCAACTCCATTAACATTAATAGAACCTGATGTGGGATCTATTTCCTTTAAAAGCATTTTTATGAAAGTAGACTTACCTGCTCCACTTGCCCCTACTAGAAATATAAATTCTCCTTTATCAATTTTAATATCAACATTTTTAAGTGCCATCGTATTGTTATCATAGCTTTTACATACATTCTTAAATTCAATCATGGCTGCAACTCCTTACCTTTTAATAGTTTATCTATCTCAAAACTCATACTAATCTATTTTATAATATTCTTTATAATTATATCATAACATGAAGATATTTGTAGTTTTATTTTTATTATTAAAAAAATAGTTAAAATTTTGGTTATATATTCTAAATACGTCTTTAATTAAAGAAAAACACTATGACTCTATTGAAATTCAATAAATTCATAGTGATACTTCTTACTAATAAACTATTCTTATAATGTGTATTAAATTATCTATAACTCTCATAACTAATACTTATATAACTCTTGTATTGGGTATGAACTTAATTACTCCTTATATAACTTAACCTTTTGTCTAGTTTGATTTTATCCGGTAAAAATTTAAATATAACAACAGGTTAAAAATCATTTAATTAATCTATACTTCCAAATCCTTGACCAAGTACTTCATGGGCATCAACTACTATTATAAAGGCAGATGGATCAATATCTTTTATAAAGGCTTTTAATTGTATAAACTGCTTTCTACTTAATACAGAATAAAGAATATCTGTCTCAACTCCGCTATAAGCACCTCGCCCTGGTACTACAGTACAACCCCTGTTAATTTCATTCATTATGTAATCTCTTATTTTATCATTACTATGGCTTAATATCATTATTTGCTTACAGATATTAAATCCATTTATAACCTTATCAATTATAGTTCCATTTAAAAATACTATTATTATGGCATACATAGCTTTTTCAAAACCAAAGGTTATTGCTCCCATAATAGTTACTATGGCATCTATTATAAGCATACATTTACCTATATCTAGCTTTATGTATTTATTAACTATCTTCGCAATTATATCTGTTCCACCAGTAGATGCATTTTGGCTAAATACTAATGCAAGTCCTGTACCTGTTAAAACTGGGGCAAAAATAGCTGTTAGCATTAAATCACTTGTTATAGCTACAGGATTTAAAAAATTTTTCATAACCCACATCATACCTGAAAGTCCTAAGGCAGCGTATATGGTCTTACCTCCAAACTCTCCTCCAATAAATATAAAACCAACTATAAACAATACTATATTTATTATAATAGATAAGGCTTCAACGGATATTATAGGAATGTAGTTATTTACTACAATACAAAGACCTGTTATGCCTCCAGAAACAATATTATTAGGAATAAGGAAAAATTCCGCGGAAATAGCAACTAAAAACATTCCTAAAGTCATTATAGAAAATTCCTTTAAAGTCTTATTTCTTTTCATGTGTTTACCCCCTATCGAATTAATTCAAATCACTTACTTATTATAAGATAAATAATTCTCATTAAAAAGAGTATTTTGTAAATATATAAAATTATTTGAAAGTTGTTAAGTATTTTTTTAGTTAAGAAATTTATAAATATTAAATTTATTACTTTATACTTTATTGTAATATACTATAAATCGACTTTTTAAATTTACATAATCTTAGTTTATAATTAAATTGTTTTTCTATGATAACTTAACCATTTTACTCAATAAAAACATAGAATCATTGAAAGGTTTAATATGTATAGTTAATTTTAGAACTTAACTCCCTATATAGATAATTCACGTGATAATTAAAACTAAATCACCAACTACCATTCTTTAATTCGTATTCAAGAGTTGAGTTTTGAGATAATTTCTCTATAAGATTCATAATTAAACTCTTAATTCATATATATAATTTTTCACAGGTTAAATCAGAACTTCAAGATATGTATAAACTATCCTTTGATACTAAAATCCTATATAAAATTTTAATACAGATGCTTAACTTACCCATTAAAAATTTCACTAATTTTTATCTCTTTAAGTATATGATAAGTTAATCTATAATAAAATTTCTATAATCAATAATGACCTAAATTATATCTTCTAATAAATACTTATACCTTAATATGAAAAAGGATTTAGCTAAAAAGTCTAAATCCTTTTATATATGCTCAATATAAATCATTTTTATCGTTTTAATAATCTCCAATTTATTTAATAATATATGCTATCTTGTAACAGTTAGTTTTCCCCCCTCCATGTTACTAACTGTATCACATAAAAGTTCTATATCTTCTCTCATATGACTGGCTAACAATATGGTATGTCCTTCCTCTCTTAAAGTCTTTAATAGCTCCCTAATATCATTTACTCCAGAGGTATCTAGCCCATTCATTGGCTCATCTAAAATAAGTATAGATGGTTTTTCCATTATAGCCTGAGCTATTCCAAGACGTTGTCTCATTCCTAAAGAATACTTTCCAACCCATTTTTTATTCTCCGGATCTAATCCAACCTTTCTTATGGATTCCTTAATAGCCTCTTTATCAATAGAGTTTTTAATCATAGCTAAAAATTTCAAATTATTATATCCACTATAATTAGTTAAAAATCCAGGAGCTTCTATAATAATTCCAGTATCCTCAGGAACATCAACATCTTTTCCAATTCTTTTCCCCTTTACAAATATCTCTCCATAGCTTACTGGAACAAAGCCACATATACATTTAAGTAACATAGTCTTTCCTGATCCATTTCTTCCAACTAATCCGTGAATCTTGCCTTTCTCAAAATCTATAGATACATCCTTTAAAACTTGTCCCTCTTTAAAGGATTTACATACATTCCTAACTTCAATAATATTATTATCCATAAAACTCTTATTCCTCCACTTGTATTTAAATTAATTTTCTAAAGAGGCGGTAATACATGTATAGCCTTTTTTCTCCCAACTATAATAGTTAAAGCAATCAATAATATTATGGTTACTGCAAAAAATATATAAGCATATTCATTAGTGGGATAAGTAGATAATCCAGTAGGATCAATTAAAGCTATTTTTGATAAAGATACTGGTGACACATGAAACAACTTAAAATTAGGGAAATTTTTATATATTGCCCCATCTAAAAGTACAAGTGTTGATGCTACTATAGCTCCAACCCCTCTATTAAAATTAATATTAATTATAAACATTAGTAATCCTAGTATAGTTCCTGCACACCATTGCAATAATATAGTTACTCCCATTGCTTTTATTGGTGAATAGGTACTAAGGATTTTATTAGATATATAAGTTATTCCATAATCGACTCCTACATTGGTTTGACCAAAAGTGTTTAATAACTTTCCCCAATCACCAGAAAGAAATATATTAGGTAAACTAATTAAAATACTTATAAGTACTACAAATAATATATATATAATAGTACCTAACATAATATAAATTATTTGTCCTACTATCCAATTATATCTTCCACTACGTATTATTACATATGGTTGTCCTTCATCAATAAAAGGTGCATCGCAAAATAACAGTACAATTCCGAGCATTATTACTAAGTCACCTATAAAACTACTAGCTAAGTGTGGAAATATCCATGGTGTTACCCTAATCCCTGAATGGTTTGAAAATCTCAATATAGGACTTATAGAGGACCATAAAAATATAGTAATTAAAATCACAAGTACATACATTCTAGGATTAGTTGTCCATTTTCTTATATTTTGTTTAGCGATAAAAAAACCTTCTTTAATACTATCCATTATTTATCCTCCTCTTTACATTCTTAGTAAATAAAATTCCAACTACTATAGTTAATGTTATAAATAAAAGGGAACAATAAATAATATTTATAAAATTTCCACCCAAATTAAAACTACTTTTCATAATAAGCTCTATTTGTAACCAACTTGGAAGTCCCATACCATAAGCTACTTCTGATAAAACATAAAAACATATAAAAGGTGATGTTAATGCCACAAATTTATTAGGGATATAAGTTGATATATAAAGCCCTAAAACTGCAAATAAAGAGCTAGAAATTGCCATTGTATATATCCTAAGTGCAAAATAAGTTATATAATTACCCCCAAGTAATAAGCTTCCAAAAGTTTTAGTTGCATAAACATTATAATTTTGAGCACTTGTATTCACTAATGGAACTTTAAAGGATAATATTATCATAAAAAGCCATGCTCCAAATACAATGGATAAAAATGAAGTAAGTGAACACATTAAAATCTTTGACCAAGAATATTTATATACTCCGCTACGTATAAGGGTTGGTCTAAGAAACTTACTATTCCAATCACTACAAAAGTTAGTAGTATAAGGAAGTGAACATAATAGCATAATAAGAGGAAGAACTCCTCCTATACTTACTGATACATTAAAATAACTTAATATATCTGAATCTCTCCTTATGATGTCTCCCCAATCCCCCAGAAATAATAATATACAAGTTCCAACTGAAGCTGCTATAAATCCAAAGGATAAAAAACTTCGCCTAAAATCCATTAACAAAATTCTCATTGTATAATCCTCCTAATAAATCTCCTCTCCCGTTACAGCATTTATAAATACTGTAATTGTATCCTTAAATTCTTTATTTATTTTCTCATCAATTCCTGTTTCCTCTATATCAAAACACCAAGTAGGATATAAATAGAATTCACTGTTATTATCCTTTATGGCTACTGGAACATATTCTAATGAAATATCTTTAACCTTAAGATTACTACCTAATATTATACTCTCATATTTAACCTTTAACTTCTCTAAAGCCTCATCTAAGGAAAGTCTCTTTGGATTTTTTTCCTTTATCTCTTTTTTATCATATATTCTACCTTCAGATGCCATTTCCTCGATTCCATTTTTAGAAATAATAGTCCTTATTCCTGCCCCTAGTACATGAACATCTGCACTCTGTAGTGTATAAGATTTGGAGGTTACTGGCACCCCATCTATATTAGATTTTAAAAATATATAATATGCTTCATCCTCCTCACTCCAGTTTTTTAATTTTATCTTTCCCCCCTCCACCATAGATATGAAGAAATCATCTTCTTTTGAAAGCTTATCTTGATAACTCTGAAGAGTTTTATAATCTAAAGCATATACTTCTTTTTGAGGATCATAAGAAATCCCCAATTCCTTTAAGTATTTTTCTACTTCCTTTATGGCTTCTTCCCTTTTCTTAAATTTAAAATTTTCCACCTTCCATTCTTCTTTATCAATAAATCTATATAGATTTAGCAGTATATCACCAACTTTTGTAGAATAGTTAAAAGAACCTGATGATAAGGTTAAATTATCTTCAGCCTTAGTTTTATATACAGAAACATTATCTTCAAACTTTTTCACATCAAACTTCTCATCTTTTATAAAAAATTTAACTACTTCTTCTTCATTGAATTCTTTAAGCCCAACCTTCAATACATCTATTGACTCTTTCTTCGGAATACTTACCTTAGCATCTACCTCTAAATTAGATAATAATTTTTTCTTATATGTATCTTTGTTATCATAGGTTATATTCTCAGACTCTTCCTTAACATTTTTACCTTCATTGCTATACTCTGAACATCCTGTAATTAAAAAAGTTAACATTAAAATGATCATAAACAATATTACCTTATATTTTTTTAAATATTTCATAATCTCCCTCCTAAATATAAATAGTTAGTAGAGTCCAGTATACCAACTATTTTAAATTTTTATTTTATTAAGTCTATATCCTTTGCTCTAAAGCCTTATTTATTTACATTATCTGCTTGTCCAAATAATTTATACTTATTGTATTGCTATCTTTTCTTATTTGCACTGAATACTTACCCATATATATCATTGCTATTTATCATAATTTGAATGAGGTAGAAAATTTCTCTCCTATTTTTACTTTAAAATGTAACCTATCATTTAGAATTAATTTTTCTCTTATAACAGTTATACATTTTCCTTATTATCTCTCAAAAAACAGTAGAGGTATAATATCTTATTCTCTATTCTAAAATAGTAGCTCTATCATAGATTAAATTTTAATTAGTATAACAAACAGATAAACATAATATTTTTATATACTACAAATTTAGTGTTATTATTTGTATATTAAACCTTTTTATTACAACAAAATCATACCTCTACTACATATATATGTCAACCTATTGGAACTTTTTTGGGATATAAGTAGAATGATTTATTATTTTTTGTATATAGATACATATATTTCAAATTATATGATTATACCC
>NZ_JBFNEO010000052.1:0-15476 GCF_040797585.1 Clostridium sp. | reverse complement strand
GATTTAAAGATCCAGATGCTAGTTATATGAATAATTTTTATTTAAAGGTCAATGTAAAAGGATTTTTAAGAAGCTTATATTTTAGATTATTAGATAAGGATGACTCGGAATTTGTTACTCAGGAAATAAGAAAAATACTTAATAAGCTATAAGGAAAGAGGGGATTATACAATGAATGTATGTGTTCTTTATTACCATGGTTTCTGTGAATTTGAAGTTGTACTGACCTTTGCTAAGTTTATGGATAATATTATCTCAGTTGCTTTAGAGGATCGTATTTATATAAGTGAGGAAAAACAAAAATATTTACCAGATAAAACAGTACAAGAATTAAATCCAGACAATATTGACCTTTTCATTATTCCAGGAGGGAATCCAACTCATCTTTATGAGAATACTGAGCTAAGAGAGTTTATCACAGCATTAAATGAAAAGAATAAGTTTATTGCAGGGATTTGTGGTGGAGTTGAACTTATGGCAAGGTTCGGTGTACTTGATAATAAAAAGTGCACTGGTGATAGTGAGGGAATTAAACTAGATGAAGAAAATAAAGAGTTCTTTAAGAAAGCTACTATAGTTAATGAAGATATTGTTATAGATAGAAACTGTATAACATCAATTGGTAAAGCCTTTATTGAGTTCTCTATTGAACTAGGGAAATTGATGAATGTTTATAAGAGTGATGAGGAAATCAAAGAGGATTATAACTGGTTTAAAAATATTAAGGATAAGATATAATTAAACAAAATAAAGTCTGAAGTGATTCTAGTATACACTGTTATTAAAAGTAAATCTGAAGCCCATTCATATAGAGAAGATCTAAGTAATTACTTATAAATTATGAGGAATTGTATACTAATTATAGGAATAAAATAATTTAATCAGAGAGCTGTGTAATAGTGCATAGATTAGCATTACTACACAGCTTTTAAGTAGAAAATAATCAATGAATATAATATACAAAATATAAGTAGTGAAATCACTATATAAATTAGTACATAAGTAATGGTTTCACTACTTAAATCAGTATATTCCTTATTGTCCTTATAAAGTTTTTTTATTATTCTTTTATAAGGATCTTTTCAACTTCAGCTATATATAAGGTGTGATAGTCTTTTTCAGGATACCATTTTTCATCGGATTCCTTTGATATAAAACATTCAGGATTGAAATCTTGAGCATATAGTTTCTTACATATAATTGCAATATTACTTTCTTCAAAATAAGGTGTATTATCTGAATGTTTTATTGTTAAATTAGCTTCAGAGATTTTATCTTCATCTTTTCCAGATACAGTTCCTAGATAGCTTAATTGTTTCCTAAAGCTTTCATCAAAAAATGTTAGAGAAAAGCTAGAGGAGTTGTCCACGAATTCCTTAGTATAACGTTGAGGTCTTATGACAATATATGCTACATTCTTTCCCCACATAACCCCAAGACCACCCCAAGACGCAGTCATTGTATTTACTTTATCATCTTTTTCAGCTGTGATAAGCATCCAATCCTTACCTATAAGTTTAAATGGACTCTTGTTTAGTTCTTCAGGTTTGATTTCTATAAACTTGATCATAATATTTTCCCCCTTAATAATATAAGTTACTTTGAAAAGCATCTTTATATATATTATTATATATGTAATATTAAAAAGATAGTATGCACTTTAATGTAAGATACTAACATAAAGGAGAGTATGAAATGGATGAAAAAATAGAAGTCCACACAGAACCATTTGAATACACATTGTCAATTATAGGGGGGAAGTGGAAGATGGTTATAATGTTTTGGTTATCTAAAGGTAAGGTTATGCGTTATGGAGAGCTAAAGAAATCTGTTAAAGGCATTACTCATAAAATGTTAAGTAGTCAGCTAAAAGAACTTGAAGTTGATGATATTATAGTTCGCAGGGAATATCATCAAGTTCCACCTAAGGTAGAGTATTTTTTATCAGAAAGAGGCTGGTCCCTCATGCCTATTTTAGAGGAGATGTGTAAATGGGGAGGGAGAAATCTAAAGAGTAATGATTCTAAGGCATCAAATAGCTAGATGATTTTATTATTTAAGACGAGTTGATTAGAGAATATAGTAAGCATATATAGTAATAGGAATTATAGCTTTTATAAACTTAGGATATATTTATTGTTATAATATATGAGAAAACCACCTTATATCATTATGGTGGTTTTTTATGGTTTGGTCTTAAATTGATTAGTGTTACCCATCATATATGCAAGTTTTATTATGGTTTTCTCTTCTACAGACATTTCTCTATTATACATTTTTTCAAATTGATTAATTAAAGCCTCTGTATTAACCTTATCCTTAGGCTTATTATATCTTTTAGTATAATTAAAGTTATAAGTTTTAGGAGTCATATTATCATTATAAATAAGCTTAAACACTTCCGTAGTATAATAGGCATCATTATAAGCGTCATGAAAGTTATCATCAAAGGGTATATCTAAAAGTTCAACAGTGTTTTTTAGTCCAATTTTTGATCCTTTTGGAATTTTAAAATGTTTTGAGGCATACTTTTGGATATCAATATATTTTTTAGGAAGCAATGAAATAGGTAAATCATGAAATTTTATGTTCTTTATAAATTCTTTAATATCAGTAGTTCCCCAGACACATAATATTACTTCATTATTACCAATAAATTTTATAAAGTCTTCATATACCTTAGAAAAACTCTCACAAGAAGAAACTTTTTCAGTAGTTATTTTAGTTAAGTTTTCCACATAGGGATGAACTGTATTATATAATGTAGGTTTTATTAAGGTGTTAAAGGCAGATATGGTTTCAAAGTTTTCATTAAGTTTTAATGCCCCAATCTGAAGGATTTCAAAGGTTAACTTTGAATGACTTTTAGTATCTTCACCAGTGCTATTTAAAGATTTTTGATTAAATTCTAAGTCGTATATTATATAGTTCATTATTTTCACCTACCTTAAGTATTAATGATATCATTATAAGCTATTATAACCTTTTCTTTTAAAAGTTATCTTTTATTATTATAAAAAGTATTAATATATAATTTAATTGAACAATAAAGAAGACTTTTAATTAAGGGCATAGAGCTTAGATTAAAATTAATTAGATTTTTATTGTATTTATACTAAAGTAGGGTTAGTTAATATATTTAACAGTTAGATTAACATTAAAATAAACAATACCTTACTTAATAAAATAATGACTTATGAAGTATTATCCATTTAGCAAAGTATTGTTATTATTATGAGAAAACATCGGCTATTAATTTAAGGATTTAAGCATTTACTTAGCAAGTATAATGCTCCTCTAAAGCCTACATATGGAGTATAAGGGTATTTTAAAAATTGAAATTCATAATTTGGAATATCTATTTGTATCTTCTTAGAGTTATTTTTACACAAGTCAAGTGTAATAGCGTTACCCATTAGGATTTTGTAGTTTCCATCTTTAATCACTTTTTCCCACTGACTTTCCTTATAAAAGGGTATACTATCTGTTTTCATGTCTGGAGAAGTACACCAAATATTAGATATTTCAAAACCAGCCTCATATTTTAGAAAATCCATAATTCCACTTACTACATCTATATGCCCCCCCATGGTAATAGAAGGTTTACTAAATTGTGAATTATAGGATAAAGATGTGTTTAATGCTTCTTGTAGTTCATCCTGTTCAGCTATTATAAACTCATCATTAAATTTAACATTTAGGGCTTCTGAGATTTCTTTAATCCACTGCATAGTACCTTTAAGCCCATAAGGTCTTCCGAAAACATAAGGTGTTCCAAAACGTTTTTTTAGAGTTTTAGCTGCATTAATACCTTCATTTCTTAATACAATATTTATATGTGATCCTCCCATAGACTTTATATCAGAAATATTAGTATCAGAAGTCATTATACATAGTGGACTTGCGTTAAAGCACTCTTTCAATATTCTTTTAATCTCACATAAATCTGAAATGTAGTTAAAGTCATCCGCACAAGATCCTATTATATTAAAGGTCAAGTTTTCGGATTTTTTAATATCTATAGGAAGAGTTTTTACTAAAGTATCTAGTGTATCCCTAACTCCTAAAGTCCAATTACCCTTAAATCCATCATTTATTATTGGAATTATTTGCGTATTACTATATTTTTCTTCATATTCCATACAGTACATGTCTATATCAGTTCCCATAGTAGCAGATAGTGTAGATGGCATGATAAATAGAACAGATGGATTATATTGTGTAATAATCTCATCCACTGCTTTATTAAGACGAGTGATTTCTCCAAGGGCAATATCAGTTTCATCTAGATGAGTAGTGAAAATTTTGCTGTTTTGTTCCCCTTGCATCCTAGCAAAACTATTTAATTCAAATCGAGTAGTTCCTGATGTACCAAATTCTAGTATGTAAGAATCTCTTATAGATAATAGTGTCCAAAGTGCTCCCATTCTATCAGAGGGTATAGGATAATATTTATAAAGTCCCATTATTCCTTTTCCTCCTTACAAATCTTATTTTCATAACTCTCATCTATAGGGTATATCCTATTAAGAACACTTAAAGGTTGTTCAAATCCAAGCTGGAAAATAGCATTGTTATATTTTATAGATTTAATAGATGAAGGTTCATTTTCGTCTACTGATCTATGGCCAAAAAAGTAATCAATAGAAAATGAATTCAATGTAGCACTTAATGTTTTAAAGCTAAATGTATGTCCTACATAAGGATTGAAACCTAATGAGAGTATTTTATCTTTCCATAAGTTATTTTTGGAAAAAAAGTATTCTGCCTCTACGTACACTGGTTCCATTCCGAAAGAGGAAAGAAATGATGAATGAATAAATGGATCTAATAACATATAACCACTAGCAAATACCTTACCTTTAAGAATAGAATTATAAACCTCTATTTGTTTTTTAGTCTTTGAATATAGTTCCTCTATTTCTTTTTCTATAGGTATATCTAAGTAATTACTTATCTCTTTATAAGCATTCTTTATTTCATCAATATCCAAAAGATGAGGAAATAGAACGTAGGGTGTACCAAACTTTTCATACATCTTTTCAGCCAGTGGTAATGCTGCAATATCTGTAACTATGGATAGTGCAGCTGAAGGTGCTTTACGTAAAGAGTCAACTGTTAGATTATGAGGGATTGTACAATTGATTTTTATATCATATTTTTTAAGTAAACTTATAACTTCACTCTTATGAAGTTTATCTGAGGCTTCTCCTAACAAGTTAATAGTATTCTTTTTTATATCTTGTTTCTCCATAATGGTATAAAGAGAGCTTAGAGAAGCTTCTTTTGAAGGTACAGAGCTATAACATTTAAAATGAGCAGCATTTATATGAATTACTTTTGAGTTTAAAATAGAGTTTGCTTCAAAAGCTATTCCTTGAAAGTCTTCACCAATCATTTCTGGAACGCAAGCGGATACTAAAATTATAACTTCAGAGCCACTATTGTCTATTTCTTGTAATCCATCAATAATACCGTCTCTACAACCAAAAATAACTTCCTTGGGATCCAAAGCATAAGACCAAGTGGTATTGTTTTTAATTGGATCCTTAGAAGACATGGATATATTTTTATTGTAGTAAGTACATTCAGATGTACCTACTATCAATGTTGAGACACCTTTTATTCCAGAAAAAACATTAGATACTAAAGCTAGAGGACATCTAGGACCAGGATAAATAGCGTAGGCTCCTTGTCTAATATCCTTATCTTTTTTTATATCTGAGAGCTTTCTTAAGTTACCAATAATATTATTTTCTTTTAAAGTAGAATTAATTTCCATTAGTCACCTCTTTTAAACAATCTCAAGAGATCTCTATATTTTATCACCATAAACTATATTTGCCAGATTGTAATATTCTTTTGTCATTTCATTATCAGGGAATGCTTGTACAACAGTCATACCCATAGCTTCTGCTTGTTGAACTGCAGAATTTCTAGGTATACTATAAAGTATTTCTGTTCCAATTTCTTCAGCAGCTTTTTCTACTAAGTCCTTTTCACCTTCAAAGTTCTTTGCATTAAAGATAAGACCTTTCAAGGAAGCATAACCCATCTTTCCAAAATTTTTAACTGCATAGGATATATTATTTGCTGCATAAAGAGACATCATCTCACCAGAGGTAACGATACATACCTCATCTGCATATCCACCTCTTATTGGCATAGAGAAACCACCACAAACTACATCTCCTAAAACATCGTAAAGTACTACATCAGGCTTATAGTATTCATAAGCATCAAGTTCTTCTAACTTTTCAAAGGCAGTTATTATACCTCTTCCTGCACATCCTACCCCTGGCATAGGGCCACCAGCCTCTACACAAAAAACTCCACTTTCACTTTCAAAAACTAAATCTTTTAAAGTTAAGTCCCTATCTCCTAGATTTCTTAAAGTTTCAAGTACAGTTTGGATAGGTTTACCATAAGTTAAATTTCTAGTGGAATCTGCTTTTGGGTCACAACCAATTTGCATTACTCTATTACCCATAGCAGAGAGTGCAGCAGAAATGTTAGATACTGTTGTAGATTTACCTATCCCGCCTTTTCCATATATTGCAATTCTTTTCATTATTATAGTCCCCCTGATACATTTACCTATGTATTAATTAAGTTTAATTGTTATAGAAATCGATAATCATTTTCATCATAAACAAACTGGATTATATCACTCAGGTTGTAAATAGGCAATTAAAGAAATGGTCAAATTTTTTGATTATTTTAATTTTTTCCTGTTAAAGCATAAAATATCAACTAATTATATAGTTTTACTTAATTTATAAATAACAACTATTATATATAAAATTTCCAAGATAAATTGATAATCAATTGACAAAGATAGCTACCAATAATTATAATCTGGAATGATATTCATTATCATAAACAAGACTTTAGTGTTAACTAAATTTAGCATATAAAAGCAATATAAGAGAATTTTATTTTTAAGTTAAGTTATCTAAATGAGAGTATATTACTCTATATGAAGATAATAAGAACTTATAAAGACAGTTAGAAATTCTTGATTTTAAATCATGAAGAAGGAGTATTCTTAGTGATGCTCATAATACAAGTCTTAACTTTGGCATATTAGAGTACATAATTTAATAGATTATGTAGGTCTATACACATAAAAATATAATTTATATAAAAGGAGAGTTGATAGTAATGAAAAAAAGATTATTAATATTAACATTATCAGCATTAATGGTAATTGGGGCAGTTGGTTGTAGTAGCAAGGGTGCCGGTGAAGATAAAGCGACTAATAGTACAAAGGAAGTACAACAAGAAAGTAAAGATAAAAAAATAAGCTATTTAGGAAAAGAGTATACAGTACCAAGTAAAGACCCAAGGATTGTTATAACAGGAACTATGGAATCAATGGAGGATGCTTTAATTCTAGGAGTAGAACCTGTAGGTGCTATAACTGTAGGTGGAAAGTTTCCAGAAATTTTTAAAGATATAACAGATAACTCAAAACCAATAGGAGAAAAGATGCAACCTAATATTGAGACTATATTATCTTTAAAACCAGATATAATACTAGGATCAACTAAATTTCCAGCAGAGGCTTTAGAAAAGTTAAATAAAGTAAAGGATACTGCACCAGTTTCACATATATCTACTGATTGGGAAGCTAATCTTATGCTTATGGCTGAAATAAGTGGTAAGGAAGATAAAGCAAAAGAAATTATACAAAAGTATAAGGATGACGCAAAAGAAGCTAAGGAAAAACTTAGTGATAAAATGAAAGACAAAAAAGTTGTTTCTATAAGAATAAGAAATGGTAATATAGCTATTTATCCTGAAACTGTATTCTTTAATCCAGTACTTTATAATGACCTAGGCTTAACAGTTCCAGAACAAATAAAAGCTGCAAAGGCTCAAGAAATTGTTTCATTAGAAAAGTTTTCAGAGTTAAATCCAGATTATATTTTCCTTCAGTTTTCTGAATCTGAAAATGCAGACAAGCCTAAAGCTTTAGAAGAGTTAAAGAAGAATCCTATTTGGAATAGTATAAATGCAGTAAAGAACGATAAGGTATTTGTAAATACTGTTGATCCATTAGCTCAAGGTGGAACTGCTTGGAGTAAATCAAATTTCTTAAAGGCAGCTGTAGCAGAGTTATCTAAATAATTAGGAGTGAACATAGCATTATGTCAAAAAAGATTTCAAAGCCAATGTTAATTTTATTGATATCACCAATATTTATGGTATTAACAGTGGTCTTATCAATTCTATACGGGGCAAAAGATATTGATATAAATATAGTAAGAGAAGCTTTTTTAAATTTTGATTCAACTAATGTAAATCATCAAATTATAATGTATTCTCGTTTACCTAGGGTAATAGGTGCACTTTTAATCGGAGGATTTTTGGCCGTATCAGGGGCATTAATGCAAGGGGTGACAAGGAACTACCTTGCATCCCCTTCCATTATGGGAGTTTCTGATGGATCTGTTTTTGTTGTTACAATTTTCATGATATTTTTTCCAGAGACATCTTCTTTGACATTAATTATCTGTTCTTTTATAGGTTCTACTATGGGAGCATTAATGACCTTTGGATTAGCATTTTTTATGCCTAATGGGATGTCGCCAGTACGTCTTGCTATTATTGGAACAATTACAGGAGCATTTTTGAATAGCGTATCAGCAGCATTATCTACATATTTTCAAGTTTCACAAAATATAAGCTTTTGGTACAATGCTAAGCTTCATCAAATTACTCCAGATAAAATAAAAATTATAATACCTTTTGCTATAGTAGGAATCATAGCTGCAATAGCAATATCTAAATCTATAACCATATTATCCTTAGGAGAAGATATTTCAATTAGCCTTGGACAAAGAACTGGTCTTATAAAGTTTATTGCCATGAGCACTGTTGTTGTATTAACAGGAATATCAGTAGCTTTAGCAGGTAAGATAGCTTTTATTGGTCTTATAATACCTCATACGGTAAGATTTCTAGTTGGAAGTGATTACAAGTGGATTATTCCATGTTCCGCAGTAACAGGAGCTATATTTCTAGCACTTTGTGATATAGTAAGCAGATTTTTAAATTATCCTTTTGAGACACCTATAGGAGTTGTGACTTCCCTTATAGGAGTGCCTTTCTTCTTATATTTAGCAAGAACTAAAGGAGGGCAAAAAAATGCGTAAGGATTCTCTAAAAAGATATAGTACTGTGGTTTTTGTAAGCATTATTTTAATTCTAGCATTTATGTATATAAGTATAACTAATGGAACCTATGATCTATCTATTAAAGATATAATAGATACACTATTTAGAATAAATCCTGATCCAAATAATGATTTAGTTATATTTGAGTTTCGTCTTCCTAGGATTGTCATTGGAGCTTTAGTTGGCTTTGGTTTTGGAATTGCGGGAACAGTAATTCAAGGGATAACAAAGAATGGTTTAGCTGACCCAGGAATTTTAGGTATAAATGCTGGAGCTGGAATGGCAATTGTTTTATTTATATTCCTATTTCAAGGAAAGTTTGATGGTGGAGGATGGTTATCAACTTTATCTATGCCTTTATTTGGACTGGTAGGTGGACTTACATCAGCTGTATTAATTTATCTTTTCGCTTGGAAAGATGGCAGACTAGACACACAAAGACTTATCCTAGTAGGGATAGCAATAAGTTCGGGATTAGGAGCGGTTTCTCTATTTATATCTTTGAAAATGAATGCTTCAGATTTTGAAATGGCTACTGTGTGGATTAACGGAAGCATATGGAATGCCAATTGGAAATATATTTTATCAATAATGCCTTGGGTAGTTTTATTATTCCCTGTTATTTTAAAAAAAGCATTTATTTTAGATCTATTTCAGCTAGAGGAGAATACAGTTAAGAGTTTAGGTATATCTACTGAAAGAGAGAAAGCTATATTATTATTATCAGCTATAGGAATCGTCAGTGCATGTGTATCTGTATCAGGTAACATTGGCTTTGTAGGACTACTTGCACCTCATATTGCAAAGAGTCTTGTTGGGATTAATCATAGAAGAGTTATTCCAGTGGCAGGATTAGTTGGAACCATATTAGTTATGGTTTCAGATTTCATCGGTAAAACTATATTTGCCCCCGCTGAATTGTCTGTTGGAATTGTTATTTCCATAATTGGTATACCTTATTTTGTATATTTATTATTAAGATCAAAAGTATAGAGGGGGATTAAGGTGAGTATATTAGAAGTTAGTAAATTAGAGACATGCTATGAAAGCTTTGTAGTATTTAAAGATATAGATTTAAAAGTAGAAGAGGGAAAAATAACAACTATTATTGGACCAAATGGATGCGGAAAATCTACTTTATTAAAGACCATGGGACGTATTATAAAACCAAGTAATGGAGAGGTTTATTTAAAAGGAGAAAATATTACTAAAATACAGACTAAGCAGATTGCAAAGAGTTTAGCCCTTCTTCCCCAAAATCCTGTGGCACCTCCAGAGCTTAAGGTTGAGGAACTGGTTTCTTATGGAAGATTTCCTCATTGTAAGAAGATAAATAAGTTAACATCTAAGGATAAAGAGATTATAGAGTGGGCCATAAATGTTACAAAAGTTACTGATTTTAAAGAACGTGAAATAGGTTGCTTATCTGGGGGACAAAGGCAAAAAGTGTGGTTAGCTATGGCGCTAGCTCAAGAAACAGATATTTTACTCCTGGATGAACCCACTACATACCTTGATATGTCACATCAGCTAGAGGTACTTAAAATTGTAGAAGAATTAAATAAAGAACGAAAGTGTACTGTGGTTATGGTACTTCACGATATTAATCAAGCAGCAAGATTTTCTCATAACATTGTGGCAATGAGGAGTGGGAAAATAGTTGCTACAGGAAAACCAGAAGATGTGATTACAAAACCTGTTTTAAAAGAAGTGTTTAATATTGAAGCAAGAATCATCATTGATGAAACCAATGGAGCACCTGTCTGTTTTGGATATGACAACATATAGTTATGATAAAACTTAATATTTACTATTTGCAATAAGCATAGAAAAAGCATTATGAAAATTTAAATTCATAGTGCTTTTTTCAGTTAAAAGGGGAGTATATAGGGTTTTTGATTCAAAACTTATCTTATGCACTGCTTAAAATCTACGATTTTAAAGGATTTAACTACATGCATAAGTTAAGATTCAGGCTAAAAACCCTATAAAAATTAAATTCAATTATTATTTTCCTCTATAATAAGCAAGAGTGTTATCATATTCTCCAAAGTTAATAAGATAATCTGTGCAACCCTTTGGCATAGCAAAAACAACTCGAGCTTTAGCGGATTCTCCAGATTTAAGGAATACGTCTGACATTTTAAGTGAATTAAAATTCCATGCAGAAGGAATATAAAGAATACCATCATATTTAAGACCTTCACCATCTAGTCCAGTTATATCAACTCTAAGATTTTGATCTATAGCAGACTCATCATCAGCAGGAAAATCATTTGGAAGAGTAGTTGTATATTCTGCTACAGCAAATTCTAGAAGACTACTTTCAAGTGGAGAAATAGATATAAAACCATTCTCCGCGTTAAATTCATCTACTAACTTTTGTGCAGCTTCACCTCTAATAATATTTGTCAGTGTTACATTAGCTTTTCGCTCATCCTTGGATTTAACTGAATATTTGGATGTGATACCTGTCTCTCCTATTTGTAGAGGAGACTGTATACTAGATTCTTTTGCAGATTCACTTTTTGTTGAGTTTGCACTTTTTTCATTTGATTTTTCAGTTGATTCTTCTGACTTTGTTTCAGAAGAAGTTTTTGAGCTTTCTTCTGTTGATGAAGTATTGTTAGTGCTAGTACTATTCTTATCCTTATTGCTACAAGCGAATAAAGATGTTGACAACATAGTCACAAGAATCAAAATTGCTACTTTCTTTTTCATGATTAATCTCCTTTTGTTGAAAAATATAAATACCATTATAGATATCTTTAAAATAATAGCATATTTGGCTACAGAATAGAAGAATATTTTGTAAAAAAATGAATTATTATGACTGAGAGGGTAGGTATGGAAATATATATGGTTATTGAAGGTGCGTGAATTTTTACCTATAAATATGTATAAGATTTATTTAAAGCAAAAACATGGTGATTACTTACATGAAAAATATAAAATTTATTTAGGGTATAAAGGTAAATTATATATTTTTAAATAGTGAAATTCATATAAAAGAGTATAAAAAAGTGTATATTTTTAAAAAGAATTTTATAAGATATTTTTTGAAAAGTCCATAAAAAACCTTCAAAAGAAATGTTAGAAGATATAGATGTATTGGTTTTTGATATAGGTGATGTTGGATCAAGGTTCTATACCTATATATACTTAATGGGGTACTGCTTAGAGGCATGTAAGGAAAATAATAAAAAGCTTTTGGTACTTGATAGGATAAATATACTTGGAGGAGAAAAAGTTGAAGGAAATATATTAGAAGATGAGTTCAAAACATTTGTAGGAATGTATCCAACTCCTATAAGGTATGGATTAACTATAGGAGAACTTGCACATTATTTTAATAATGAATTTAATATAGGTTGTGATTTAGAGGTTATTAAAATAAGGGGATGGGAGAGATGGATGCTTCATGAGGACACAGATTTACCTTGGATAAGTCCTTCACCTAATATGCCAAGTCTTTCTACGGCTTTATTGTATAATGGAACTTTCCTTTTAGAAGGAACAAATATATCAGAAGGAAGAGGAACTACAAAACCTTTCGAAATAGTTGGAGCACCTTGGATAGATGGATGTGAATTGGCAAACAGGATGGAAGAAAAGAATCTTAAAGGGGTTAAATTTAGACCACTATATTATACACCTACATTTTCGAAGCATGAAGGAAAAATGTGTGGAGGAGTTCAAATGCACTTAGATGATATAAGAGAAGTTAACGGAGTAGAGGTTGGATTACATCTACTTGAAACTATAATAAAAATGGATAAAGGAGATCTTGAATTTATAGAAAGTGAAGGCTATGGAATATTCTTAGATTCTATTTCAGGAACTAGAGTTTTAAGAGAAAAACTTGGGAGAGAGTTAAGTGCTGATGAGATATTAAGTAGGTGGAACGAGGAAACGAAGGAATTTAGAGACAAAGCTTCTAAATATTATTTATACAAGTAATAATCAATTGATAAAAATATAGTAGAACTGTAGAGAATTATTTATAATATCTACAGTTCTAAGTATGTTAGCTTAAACACTCATTAAGAGATAAAAAATTTCCTCATGAAGAAAGTTATCAAGGTGTTCTCTGCCCATGGAGTAAAATGTATTCATACAAAAATCCTTATTTGCACTTACATATTGAAATATTTTTTATGTTAAACTTTTAGGTTTTAGACAATATCTAAATATATAATATTATAAGATATACAAGAAATGTATATATTTGAATTAATGTATAGTTTTACATATTAAAACACCTTTGATATAATCAAAATAGCATGGACTACTCTATGGTATGATTCAAGAATAATTGGAAACGAACAGATGAAGATAAATAGAGAAGCAATTAAAAGTTATATTAGAAACATTAATTTTAAAAATATATTGGAAGTTTTTAGGAGGGAAAATAGTGAAACAAATAGATGAATATGCAAATTCTATATGTAAAAATATGGATAATAAGTCTGGGGAAGTAAAAGTGCTTAAACATAAGAAAAAAGAAAAAAGATTTAAAAGTATATTATACATATCAAGTATATGTTCACTAATTTTAGTTATGGATCTATTATACTCAATTATAAATTATGATATGTTACATGGAGGTGTAATGGTCATATTTATTCCTATTTACATAACTTTTAAATATAAACAACTAGATAATTATAGAAAGAAAGGCATAAATATAAATAAGTTTTATGAGTCAATGAAAGTCTTTTTTACTGCATATATCCTAGTTCTTATTAGTTCTTATATGTTTCCTATGAATACATATCCATATTTTGATCTTAATCTTTTACTTACTATAAGTTTAAAGCCTTTAAACACTATATTAAATGAATTAAATAGAGCAAATTATTCAGGAATTCCATTAATTTATATATTGATAAAATATGTTAAGATGATACTTTTATTCATACCTTTTGGTTTTTTTGTACCAATTTTTTTAAAAAAGATTAAAGAGTTATTGCAATGTATTATAGCAGGTGTAATTACATTTCTATTAATTTCATTATTGCAAGTTAAGTTATATTCAATTGGAATTTATGCTGGAAGCTTAGTTGTTAGTGTTGATTATATGATATTAAATATGATAGGGGTTCTAATAGGGTTTCTATTATATAATAAAAATAAAAAGTTTATAAATGCAAAATTGAAAAAATTTAATTAGAAGTTAAGCTGAGAAAGATTCCACCCTATAGATTCCAATGTATATTTTATAGGGCATATATTTTCTTCATTATGACAAGCATTCATAACTTGCATTTCTCTTCTTTTGTATAGTATCTTACTTAAAAGTGCCTACTTTAAAGTTTATATTACCATATCTATAATAAAAGTATATCATCCATTACTTTCTATAAACAATAGTATAATAGAAATATGGAATTAAAGTGACTTAAGTAAAATATAATCAATTATTAAAACATATTAATTATAGGGGGATTTTACTATGAATGAAACTTTAAAAGTCATAAGAAATAGAAGAAGCACAAGGGTTTTTCTACCAGAGCAGATTAAAGAGGAAGAATTAAATGCCATATTAGAGGCAGGAATTTATGCACCAAGTGCTACAAATAAACAGCCATGGCATTTTACAGTGGTACAAAATAAAGATCTTATAGATAGATTAAACTATAGTTTTAAAGAGTTTGCTAAAAAGTCAGATAATGATTACCTTAGAAAGGTTGGTAACAATGAGAAATTTCATGTTTTTTATAACTCACCTACAGTTATATTAGTATCAGGAGATGAAACTAATAGATACTCTCCAATTGACTGTGCAGCAGCAGTAGAAAATATGCTCATAGCAGGGGAAGCTCTAGGGATTGGTTCTTGTTGGATTGGATTTATTGAGTATTTACTAAATAGTATGGAGGGAGAGGAATTATTTAAGGAACTTCAGATACCAGAAGGATTTAGACAAATACATGCAATATCTCTAGGATATAAAAAGGGAAACACAACTAATGGACCAGCAAGAAAAGAGAATACAGTTAATTATATAAGATAATGATTATAGATATATTTCTAATCAGAGATGTATTTTATTAAATTAGAAGGACTAGTTCCAACAATAAGAAGGCCTAACTCTTTGATTGTAAGGGTTAGGCTTTTTTATATATTTTATAGTTTATTACATGTAGGCTTAAAACAATCAATCTCCTTGGTATAATTAGTTAAATTACACCATGTATTTGTATGAATTTTACAATAGTTATGATAATAAAAGAATACTAGTCGAAAATTTTATAAACACAATAAAGGAGTAGCAAGAACTTTAAATTTCT
>NZ_JBFNEO010000051.1:0-15516 GCF_040797585.1 Clostridium sp. | reverse complement strand
GTTTTATAATCCTTAGAGAATTTTTTATTATACATATATTTACTTAAAAAAGATGAAGTAAACAATATTGATAGAAAGACAATTGCAAATTTGAAAAAAGCAGTGGACAAATCTATCCCCCCCAATACTAGTTAATGTAGTATATTCAAATATAAATTAAAGGAAAATATGTTATATAAAATATTTATATTTTCCATGGCATGAGTATAGAATCTTTATTAAAATATTTATGTAGTTATTAACATCAATCTTATCTTTGTCTCAGGTTAGAAGTAAGGTTTACTATATTTTCAAATGAACTTCTACAATATTAAGATTAAAAAATACACATTCTTTATGAGTAAATTAAGACATAATAAAAAATGATTTATAATAAAAAACATTATTATATAAAATGTAAATAGTATGATTCTATTATATTAATAGCCTATAAAAAATAAAACTTGAAAAAATAAGAAATGTTGGTATTGACAATAGTTTTGTAATATATTATCATTTAATTTAATGAAAAACGATGATTAGGAAAAGTACTTAAGTTTGATCCTCAAAGAGAGTGGCAGTTGGTGGAAAGCCATAGGTAGGGTTTAGGGAAAATCACCTAGGAGTTGGGAGCTGAATCCAAGTAAGCCACCTCGTAATTCTGCGTTAAAGGATAGAGTATTTAAGTACTTGAAATTAGGCTCTTAAAATACATATTTTATATAAGTGAGCCAATAAAAATAGGTGGTATAGCGAGTTAACTTCGTCCTAAATGGATGGGGTTTTTTTATTTTTAGATATTTATATAAGAATGAGAGAATGAAAGGAGAAGGACATTATGTACAAAAAGATTGATCCTGCAAAAAGCTTTGTAGATATAGAACAAGATATATTAAAGCTTTGGGAAGATAAACAAGTTATAAAGAAGAACTTTGATTTAAATGAAGATGGTGAATTCTTTACTTTCTATGATGGACCTCCAACAGCTAATGGAAAGCCTCACGTTGGACACATAATAACTAGAGTTATGAAGGACTTAATACCAAGATATAAGGTAATGAAGGGGTATAAAGTTATAAGAAAAGCTGGTTGGGATACCCATGGTCTTCCAGTAGAGCTTGAAATAGAAAAGAAGCTTGGAATTTCAGGTAAAGAGCAAATAGAAGAGTATGGTGTTGAAAAGTTTGTTAAGGAATGTAAGGAAAGCGTATTTAGCTACGTATCCATGTGGGAAAACATGACTAACAAAATAGGATACTGGGTAGATATGGATGATCCATATGTTACTTATCATAATTCATATATTGAATCGGTATGGTGGGCTTTAAAACAACTTTGGGATAAGGAACTTTTATATAAGGGACATAAAGTAATGCCATACTGCCCAAGGTGTGGAACGGGTTTATCATCCCATGAGGTTTCTCAAGGATATAAGGATGTTAAGGACGCAACAGCTATAGTTAAGTTTAAAGTAAAGGGAGAAAATAATAAGTTTATATTAGCTTGGACAACAACTCCTTGGACTCTACCATCTAACGTAGCTCTTACAATAAATAAGGCATATACCTATGTTGAAGCTAAGGTTAAGAACTGTGATTGTGAGTGTGAAAATAAGGAAACTTATATCTTAGCTAAAGATCTTGCTTCTAAGGTTCTTGGAGAAAACTTTGAAATAATAAGAGAGTTTAAGGGAGAAGAGTTACTAGGAACAGAATATGAGCAATTATTTAAGTTCCATACTCCAGAAGAAAAGGCATTCTATGTTATTCATGGGGACTTCGTAACTTTAAGTGATGGTACTGGAATAGTTCATACTGCACCAGCTTACGGAGAAGATGATAATCTTGTATGTAAGAAGCACAATCTTCCACTAATAAACCTTGTAAATCCAGCAGGAGAGTTTACAGAAGAAGTTGAGCCATGGAAGGGAATTTCAGTTAAAAAAGCAGATCCTAAAATAATAGAATATATGAAAGAGAACAATATGTTATTTAGTACTGAAAAGTACACTCACTCATATCCACACTGTTGGAGATGTGACACTCCTCTTTTATATTACCCAAGGGAGAGCTGGTTTGTAAGAATGACTTCTCTTAGAGATAAGCTTCTAGAGAATAATAATAAGACAAATTGGTATCCAGACAACATAAGAACAGGTAGACTTGGAAAGTTCCTTGAAGGAGTAATAGACTGGGGAATATCAAGAGATAGATACTGGGGAACCCCACTTCCAATATGGCAATGTGAATGTGGTCATAGGGAGTGTATTGGAAGCATAGAAGAGCTTAAGACTAAGGGAATAAATGTTCCAGATGATATAGAGCTTCATAAGCCATTTATAGATAAGGTACATTTAAACTGTGAGAAATGTGGAAAGGAAATGACAAGAACTCATGAAGTTATAGACTGCTGGTTTGACTCAGGTTCAATGCCATTTGCTCAACTTCACTATCCGTTTGAGAATAAGGAATTATTTGAAAAGAACTTCCCTGCTCAATTTATATCAGAAGCTGTAGACCAAACTAGAGGATGGTTCTATACATTACTTGCTATATCTACTGCAATATTTGATAGAAACCCATTTGAAAATTGTATAGTTTTAGGTCACGTTCTAGATAAGAAGGGCTTAAAGATGTCAAAATCTAAGGGGAATGTTGTAGATCCTATAGATGTTATAGATTCTCAAGGTGCAGATGCTACAAGATGGCATTTCTATACAGCAAGCGCACCATGGCTTCCAACTAGATTCTCTAAGGATGATGTAGGAGAGGCACAAAGAAGATTCTTAGGAACCTTATGGAATGTATATTCATTCTATATTTTATATGCAGATTTAGATAACTTTAACCCAAATGAGTATAAAGATTTTGTATCTAACAATGTAATGGATAAGTGGATAATAGCAAAACTTAATACTCTAATAAAAACTGTAGATGAAGATTTAAATTCATATAGAATAACTCAAAGTGCTGAAGCTTTAGAGAGTTTTGTAGATGAGCTATCTAACTGGTATGTAAGAAGAAATAGATCAAGATTCTGGAGTTCAGATTTAACTGAAGATAAGATTTCTGCATATGTAACTTTATATAGAGTTTTAGTTGATTTATGTAAGATATCAGCTCCATTCGTACCATTTATAACTGAGGAAATATATCAAAACTTAGTTGTAGCATTAGATAATAGTGCACCAGAGAGTATACATTTATGTATGTGGCCGGAGTATGATGAAAGCCTTGTAGATGAATCTTTAGAGAAAGACATGGATATGGCATATAACATTGTTAAGCTTGGAAGAAGTGCTAGAAATGGTGCTAACATAAAGAACAGACAGCCGTTATCTAAGATGCTTATAAGTTCAACTACACTTCCAGAGTATTATGGAGATATAATTAAAGATGAGCTTAATATAAAAGAGGTTCAGTTTGGGGCAGACCTTTCAACTTATGTTAACTTTGAAATAAAGCCTAACTTGCCTGTCCTTGGAAAAGCTTATGGTAAGATGATACCTGGAATAAGAAAGGGTATATCTGAAAGAAACCAAATGGATCTTGCTCAAACAATACAAAATGGTGGTACCGTAGTTATAGATGTAAATGGTACTGAAATAGAACTTAACTCAGAAAATCTTCTTGTTACAATGCAAGGACTTGAAGGATATGCTTTTGCTGGAGAAGGGGAAACAGGAGTAGTATTAGATACTACTATAACAGAGGAGTTAAGAGAAGAAGGACATTTAAGAGAGATTATCAGTAAAATTCAGAACATGAGAAAAGAAAGCGGATTTGAAGTTGCTGATAAGATAAGATTATATGTTGCAAGCAATGATGCCTTATTAGAAGTAGTTAAGAAGTTTGAAGAAGTTATAAAGAAAGAAACTCTAACAGAAGAGGTTATTTATAATGGAGAAGTAACTTATACTGAGTGTAATATAAATGGTCAAGGTCTTAATATGGCTGTTGAAGTTATAAAATAGTATTTGTTTTTAAGTAGCCATAGGAAACTATGGTTACTTTTTATTCATTAGATTTGTATAAAAAATGACTTAAAGGAGTACATTAACTTTAAGATATAATTAATAATAATAGTATAACCTTGTATTAAAAGGGTTTTAAAAGTATAATAGTTACCATATGTGAAGGAAATATAATAAAAATAGAATAGAGGTGAAATTTATGGCAGCTTCAATTAAAGATGTAGCTAGGGAAGCTGGAGTTTCCATAGCCACTGTATCAAGAGTTTTAAATGATGTGGATGTTGTTAATGAGGAAACTAAGAAAAAGGTTGTAGAAGCTATAAAAAAGTTAGGATATAGACCAAATATAGTTGCTAGAAGTTTAAAGACTCAAAGAACAAAAACTATAGGAATATTAGTTCCAGATATATCTAGCATGTTCTATCCAGAGGTGGTTAGAGGTGCAGAAGATGTTGCAAATATATATGATTATAATATTATGCTATGTAACTCTGACTTTGACTTAGAAAAGGAAAAAGAGTATTTAAAGGTAATGAAGGAAAAAATGGTAGATGGACTTATATACATGAGTAGTTACCTAGATTCTGAAATGCTAGACCTTATAAATGAACTTCAAGTAAATACTGTATTAGTTGAGTCAAAAGATGAGAATGGTAAACTTCCAAGTGTAACCATAGATGGGGTTCAAGCAGCTTATGAAGGAACAAAGTATTTAATACATAAAGGAAATAAAAAAATAGCATTTATGGGAGCTCATAAGGATAGACCTAATGCTTGGTCTATAAGATATGAAGGTTATGCTAAAGCATTAAAAGAAGAAGGTATGGATATAGATGAAAATCTTCTTTATTTTAAGGACTTAAGAGCAAAATCAGGATATGAGGGAGTAGAAGAACTTTTAAGTAAAGGTAAGTTTGACGCTATATTCTGCTCATCGGATGAAATAGCTATGGGAGCCATAAATGCCTTAAGAGATAAAGGAATAAAGGTGCCAGAGGATGTAGATGTTGTTGGATTTAACGATATATATACAGCATCAATATTTTATCCAAAGCTAACTACAGTATCTCAACCAATGTATGATATGGGTTCCATTGCAATGAGATTATTAATAAAGCTTATAAATAAGAAACCAGTAGAAGAAAAGCATTTTGTTCTACCACATACTTTAGTAAAAAGAGATTCTTGTAAGTAATAAAAGGCCCTGCAATATTTAGTTGTGGGGCTTTTGTGCATGGGAGATAGGTGATGATTTGAAGATATTAAATATAAATGATAAAGACATAAGATTCATTGTTAAAACCATGAAAAGAAAAACTATAGGAATAAGGATTCTAAGTACTGGAATAGTGGAAGTAAGATGCCCTAAAGGGATTAATAATAAATATATAGAAGAATTGTTAAAGAGAAAGAGTCAATGGATACTAAAGAATATAGAAGAGATTAATGTGATAGAAGATATAAATCAGATATACTTTCTAGGAACATACTGCAAGGTTAATAAGGTTAGAGGAGAAAAAAATTTCATAAATGTAGAGAATTCTATGATTAGTATACAATATAATGGAAAGATATCCATAGAGGAATTATTCATTAACTATTGTAGGGAGATATTAAGAGATATTTTAATAAAAGCTCTTGATACTTATAAAGAGATAATGGGAATAGATTTTAATAAAGTAACTATAAAGAACATAAATACTAGATGGGGAAGCTGTTCATCTAAAGGAAACTTAAACTTCAATGTGAAGCTTATTGGAGCGCCTTTAGATGTAATAGAGTATGTTGTAATTCATGAGTTATGTCATCTTATCCATATGAATCATTCTAAGGAGTTTTGGGTAGAGGTGTCAAAATACTGCTCTGACTATAAAGATAGGAGTAATTGGTTAAAAGTTAACGGTCATAAGATAATGAACATGCTTTCTAACATTTGAGATAAAAACATTGAGAGATTGTAGACTAAGTATGATTCTGGACCTATAAATAACTAATATATATAATTGGGAGTTCTAGATAAAAGTTATAATTAGAGACATGCTATTTTATTAAAGCTATATTTTTTATATGATTAAATGAAAATAGTTGCACCTATAAAAATAGTTCTGTATAATAACAGTTGTGATTGCAACTAATTTAGAAGGGGAGATAAGAAGTTGTATAAATGTGAAAGCTTGGGAAGATATATATCAGAAGTATATAGAATGAGTGGTAAGTTTTATTGTAAGGCTTTTAGTAAATTTAATATAGGAAGTGGACAGTATATATTTTTAATTCACTTATATTTCAATGATGGGGTTAATCAAGAGTGTATAAGTTCCAATTTAAATATAGATAAGGGAACAACTGCAAGAGCATTAAAGAGACTAGAAGAGCTTCAATATATAGAAAGAGTAGTTGATGAGAATGATAAAAGAGCCTATAGAGTTTTTTTAACACAAAAAGCAAAAGATATAGAAAAGGAATTTTTTCAAATACTATCATCATCCAATGACGTATTATCAAAAGGTTTCACAGAAGAAGAGAGGGCTATGGCAATAGATTTACTAAAGAGGATGATTGATAATTATAAGGAAATTATTTAAGGAGGTAGCTAATGGATAAAGATAAAGAGAAAAGGTTAGCCAGTGAAGATATAAAGAAGTTACTTATTAGCTTTTCCATACCTAGTATAGTTGGTATGCTTGTAAATGCTTTATATAACATAGTAGATAGAATATTTATAGGTAAGATACCAGAAACGGGAAGTTTAGCTATTACAGGAATAGGGCTTACATTCCCCATAGTAACAATTCTTATGGCTTTTGGAATGCTGGTTGGAGTAGGTGCTGGAGCTACTGTGTCTATAAGACTTGGACAGAAGAAAAAAGATGATGCTGAAAAGATTTTAGGAAATGCAGTTTCTCTTACTATAATAATAAACATAATATTAACTGTACTTGGACTAATATTTGCAAGACCTATATTAGAATCTTTAGGAGCATCAGAGAGAACAGTAGGATATGCTCTAGATTATGTAAGAATAATATTATTTGGAGCGGTATTTAACAATTTAGCCTTTGGATTAAATAATCTAATAAGAGCAGAGGGGAATCCAAAGGTATCTATGATTACTATGCTATTTGGAGCAGGACTTAACACCATATTAGATCCTATATTTATATTTGTATTTGGTATGGGGATAAAGGGAGCGGCTTTAGCTACTATAATATCTCAGATAGGATCAGCTATATGGGTATTATGGTATTACTTAAGAGGAAATAGTATGCTTAAGATAAGAAGAAAAAATTTAAAATTAAAACCTCACATAATAAAAGCAATATTTGCAATAGGAGTATCTCCTTTTGCTATGCAATTAGTTGCCAGTGTAGTATCCGCTGTATCAAATAGATCTTTAAGTACATATGGTGGAGATACTGCAGTAGGGGCTATGACAGTAATAAGTAGTGTGTCTATGATATTTTTAATGCCTATATTTGGAATCAATCAAGGGGCCCAACCTATAATAGGATATAATTATGGGGCAGAGAATTATAAGAGAGTTAAAGATACATTAAAACTTGCCATAGTAGGAGCTACAGCAATCTGTTTATTAGGATTTGCTTTAATACAAATATTCCCAGAGGCTATAGTGAAATTCTTTAATAATGATCCAGATCTTATAACAATTGGATCAAAGGGGCTTAGAGTTTATCTATTCATGTTACCTATTATAGGATTTCAAATAGTAAGCGCAAACTTTTTCCAATGCATAGGTAAAGCAAAGAAGTCTATATTCTTAAGTATGACAAGACAGGTTATATTTTTAATACCCCTTCTTATATTTTTACCAAAATTAATGGAATTAGATGGAGTATGGTATGCAGGTCCAATAGCAGACTTCTTATCTTCTTTACTTACAGGACTATTTTTAATATATGAGATAAGACATTTAAATTATAAACATAATGAGCAGATGGATAGAGTAATAATGGAATAAGAATTAATAAAGGGAGCTAAGTATTTAGCTCCCTTTTATTTTAAAGTATTCCTTCTTCTTTTAATATGGATTCAATTTCTTGAACTTTTTTAGATAATGCTAAGAATTTATCTTTCACATGAGTTTTGCATAGATTCTCATCATCTAGTATTTTTTCCATGGATTCTACTGTGCTTAATGCATCTTCTATATCTTGTTGCGCTAATTTTAAAGAGGTTTCTTTCATTTGTAGTATCTCCTTCTAATTAAATTTAGACCTAAGTTTTTTATCTTTTAATGTTCTATCTATTATAAATGGAGCGGAAAAATAAAACTGTTTTTCATGACCACAATTCTCACAAAAACATTCACAGATATTAAATGCCATTCCATCCTTAAGTCCTATTTTCGTATCATCTGTTAAATAATATCCACCGCAAAGTTCACAGGGAGTATTGTTTATTATTATGAATTCACTTTCTATATATCTCATTATATCCTTTACCATGGTTCATATACCTCTCTTAGAGTTTTCTAATATAAATAGTAACATTTACAAAAAATTTATGCAACTAAATAGGAAAAATAAGTCTTAAATTCTCTTCTATTTTCATATGATTAATAGAATATGAAAGGAGGAGGTTTATTTTGATAAACTACATATGGTTTTTCATGATTTTTCTTGGGGTTTTAGTAGGAATAGCCACTGGAAGGGGAGATATCATATCTCAAGGAATAGTAAATGCAGCGGGAGATACAGTTCAACTAGTTATAGGGATTATGGGGCTTATGTGTATGTGGTGTGGTGTTATGAAAATTGCAGAAAAAAGTGGATTAATAGATAAGATAGCAAAGGTACTAAGACCTTTATTAAAGGTCTTGTTTAAAGGTGCTTCTAGGGATTCAAAAGCTTTAGGAGCAATAGTTATGAATCTTACGGCTAATATGATGGGGTTATCTAATGCTGCCACTCCTTTTGGTATAAAAGCCATGGAAGAAATGGATAGATTAAATGGGGGAAGAGATGTAGCCAGTGATGATATGGCTTTATTCCTAGTATTAAATGCAGCTTGCATACAGTTCATTCCATCTACAGTAATATCCATAAGAGCAGCATCAGGATCTCAAAATCCAGGAATTATTATAATACCAGCAATAATTGCAACAGGATGTGCAGCTATTATAGGAGTAATAGTATGTAAGGTTCTTCAGAGATATTTTTAAGGGGATTTTACAAGATAAATATTCACATATTAATTTATTTATTGAACATACCTAATTGGAGGGAGTATTAATGGTTAACATATTAAAATATTCAATGGCATCTATAATACCAATAATTATGCTTATAATTGTTCTGTACGGAATAGTTAAAAAAGTTAAGGTATATGAAGCTTTTGTAGAGGGGGCTAAGGATGGAATAAATATATGTATTAGAATTCTTCCCTATTTACTTGCTATATTAATAGCTATAAAGATATTTAGAGAGTCTTCACTTCTCGATTATTTAATATTAATAATAAAACCAATAGTATCATTAGTTGGGATACCAGGAGAAATTATTCCACTTATATTAGTAAAGCCTTTATCTGGAAGTGGAGCTATTGGAATATTCACAGAAACTATAAAAACTTACGGGGTAGACACCCACATAGGGCTTATAGCTTCAATAATAATGGGATCTACAGAAACCATATTTTATACTCTTACTGTTTACTATGGATCCATAGGAATAAAAAAGATAAGGCATACACTATGGGCGGCTATAACCGCAGATATAGTTGCAATACTAGTGACAGTAACTATAGTAAATATATGGTTCAAATAAGAATAATAAATATCCTCTTAAATAATAAAAAATATATTGAAAAAGGTTTTTAAATAACGTATAATATCTTCAAGGGTAATACGTAATAAATATTAAATTTTTTCTAAAATTTTAAGAAAGAATTAATGTTTACTTAAGATTATAGTGGTAATATTGTATATATAAGGAGTTTAGGAGGAAAATACAATGATAGAATTAAATGGATTAACAAAGGTTTATAATGGAACTAATAAAGCTGTAGATGATATTACTTTAGATATTAAGGATGGAGAAATATTTGGATTCCTTGGTCATAATGGTGCGGGTAAAACTACAACACTAAAGATGATAACAGGGATAACAAAACAGGATAAAGGAACCATTAGCATTAATGGAATAGACACCATAGAAAAACCTTTTGAGAGCAAGAAGCAATTTGGATATGTTCCAGACAGTCCAGATATGTTTTTAAGACTTACTGGTATGGAATATCTAAACTTTATGGCAGATATATATGAAGTACCATCTAAGGATAGACAGGAAAGAATAAATTATTTTTCAGAAAAACTGGAAATGGCAAATGCATTGGGAGACAGGATTCAAAGTTATTCTCATGGTATGAGACAAAAGATAGTTTTAATAGGAGCTTTAATACACAATCCTTCAGTTTGGATATTAGATGAGCCTTTAACAGGACTTGATCCTAAGTCATCTTATGTATTAAAAGAGATGATGAGAGAACATGCTGATAGAGGAAACACTGTGTTTTTCTCAACTCACGTTTTAGAAGTTGCTGAAAAAATTTGTGATAGAATAGCCATAATAAATAAAGGTAAGATATTATTCTGTGGAACCTTAGAGGAAATGAAGGAGCACTTCAAGGAAAATAGTTCCTTAGAAAATATGTTCTTGGAGATGACTAGTCATGAGTAGAGTGTGGACATTAACAAAGATATTTTTAAAAACAAGTAATAATTCTTCAAAGGATGGTAAAAAGAGAAAACTAAGTCCCATGATTTCAATGATATTCTTAGTTGTAATTCTTATTTTAGCTCTTGGACTTCCCTTTGGAAATATGGTAGGGATTCTTTATGAGCAGTTAAGTGCTATAGGACAAGAAGGGTTAATATTAGGCATTATATTACTTATGTCTTCTGTTGTTATATTTGTATTTGGAATAATATATGTAATGGGAACTTTTTATTTTTCAAAGGATATAGAGTTTTTACTTCCTTTACCTTTAAAGCCCTATGAAATAACTTTAGGAAAGTTTGTAACAGTTCTTATATATGAGTATTTAACAGAATTTGTAGTTATGGTGATACCAATTATAGTATATGGAGTTAAGTCAGGTGAAGGTATTATATATTGGATATTTTCATTAATAATATTTATATTTTTACCAATTCTTCCTTTAGTAGCAGCTGCCTTAATTAATATGATAATAATGAGTTTTACAAACCTAGGAAAGCATAAGGAAAAGCTTAGAGTAATCGGTGGAATATTAGCTGTATTTAGTGGAGTATTTATAAATATAGCAATAAATAGTATGGGACCTGAGGTAGCAAGTGATCCTAATTATTTAGTACAAACCTTAATGGAAGGAAATAATTCCTTAATATCTATAATGACTAAGGCATTTCCAACAGTTGAAATTGCCTCTACAGCTTTAATAAATAGTGGAACAGCTACAGGATTAATAAATGTGGGCATATTCTTAATGATAACGGCTTTATCAATAGGGTTGTTTATATTTATAGCAAATTCACTTTATTTTAAGGGTGTACTTGGGGGTTCAGAAGTAGCTTCAAGAAGAAAGAAGTTAACTAGTGAGGAGTTTAGTAAGTCAACAAGAGAAACTTCTATACTAATTAGCTATGTTTCAAAGGAACTTAAGATGCTTTTTAGGACACCAACTTATTTGGTAAACTGTGTGATTACAAATTTCTTGTGGCCTATATTTTTATTAATTCCCTTTATAACCCAAGGGCAATCATTTAATACAATTATAGAGTATTCTCACAACATAATGACTAATGGAGTAATATCTATAATTCTTATAGTAATAGTGAATGTAATATTCTTCATATCATCAACAAATGCAATAGCTGCTACTGCAATATCTAGAGAAGGAAGTAATGCTTTCTTTATGAAGTATATACCTGTAAGCTATAAGAAACAGTTATTAGCAAAGGCTCTATCAGGAAGTATTTTATCTGCTATAAATATAGTTTTCTTAGCTATATTTTTAATAGTTCTTGGTGCACCAATAAAGCTTATTATAAGTTTTATTATTATAGGAATTATGGCAAACTTAGCTTGTAATCTAATATGTATAATGGTGGATTTAACAAAGCCTAAGCTTAAGTGGGACAATGAGCAAATGGCTGTAAAGCAGAATTTTAGATCCTTTATAGCTCTTATGATATGTGTTGCTATAGCAGGAATAGGAGGATATTTATTAATTAAACTAGATTTAGAATTTGTTTTGAGTGCGGTTATACTATTTATTGAGTTTGGAGTTATAATCTTAGGAATGCTTTATTTTATAGACAAGAAGGCAATGAAATATTTTGATGACATTTCTTAAATAAATCTTAAATTAAGTCCTATTAGGAAACTATTTGCGGTTTTAAACCGTCTAATCTATATAAGGTATTGAGGGGGGAGGAAGTAGGTGAAACCTACGAGGGATATGGAAAAGCATATAGACTTTAAGAAGGATAATACAAAAGAAGTGTGTTTAGGAATAGCTTTTGGATCTGGAATAGGAATAGCTGTAGGAGCCATACTTAATAATGTAGAGCTAGGTATGGTAATAGGAGCAAGTCTTGGAGTAGTGGTAGGAGGCATTATTGGCTTCCTCAAATAAAGTATTAAAAAAGGGACTGTCGCACAAAGAAAAAACTACCATATATTGTATTGGATTTTTAAATTCTAAGACAACATATTACGGTTAGATTTCTTAATGGGACAGTCCCTTTTTAAGTTTTGTAGTGTTTAAGCGCTTTTAAGCTCAAGTTTATTGAAGAATTTCCTAAAGAATATAAATATAACAAGTCCATCAAAAGCCCATTGAACAGCTGTTATTATCCATACGTAGGTTACAGACAATTTTAGATAATATATAAAGTAAATCATAAGAGGTAGTCTTATAACCCAGCTTGATAAGAAGGATACTACAAAAGGAGTTCTTGTATTACCTGCTCCTTTTAATGCACCACCAGCTATCATAGATACTGCCATAAATGGTTGTTCTAAAGCAGCAATCATTATACATAAGGCTCCAAGTCTTATAACTTCCGTTTCAGAGCTACTTATAAATAAGCTTATCAATAGGTTTGGCATTATTAAGAATATAAAGGAACAAATAAGCATTAAGCATGTCCCTATAAATATTGAAGTATATGCATATTCTTTAGCCTTTATGTAGTTTTTCTCTCCTATTTTATGACCAACCAGGGTGGTGGCAGCTATAGCTACACCCCATCCAGGCATAAAGCTTATGGATTCAATTGTAGTGGTTATCTGATTAGCAGCAAAAGGAATTGTACCTAGCCCTATTATTAAGAAGTTACAAATAAGTCTACTTATACTAAGAGAACCTTCTTGAAGAGAAGAAGGGATACTTAGTTTTAATAAGTCAGAGAGCATATGCCCTTTAAAGTTAGCTATGTACTTAAGTCTTACCTTTATAGAAGCCTTTTTAATTGTGTAATATAGTATAAATATGAATCCAGATATTTGAGCTATACTAGTAGCAAGAGCTGCTCCTTGAACACCAAGCTCAGGGAAACCAAATTCACCAAATATAAGAGCGTAGTCTAAAAATATATTTATAACATTGACTAAGGCAGAAGCATATAAAGGAATTCTTGTATTTCCAGATCCCCTTAATGTAGCATTTAATGAGTTCATCAGCATACTAAAAAATAAACCAAAGGATGTTATTTTCATATATGGAGAACCAAGAGATACAACTTGTTCATTAGCTTTCGCTATGGTTAGAATACTTGAACTAAAGGTAAATGTGGTTAAACATAATATAAAGGCTATAATTGCAGTAACACAAAAGCCTAGGGTTGCATATTCTTCAGCTAAGTGAGTTTCTTTTGATCCTAGTCTTCTTGATACTAGGGATGTAACCCCGATAGATACTCCAACGGCTATTAATACGTTAGAAAAGGTATACATTATTTCCGAACTAAGTCCAACGCTACTAACTGCTAAGTTTCCTCCATACCATCCCACCATCATGGTATCAAAAACCCATATCATCATATAAAGAATCATTTCTCCTACTGCAGGAAGAGCAAGCTTAAGTACATCACGTACTGTTTCTTTATTGAGTTTCATATAAAATCCCCTTTCAAAATAAAAAACCTCATATTCTAGATATATAATACCATAAAATAGGCATATTTAATCTAGAATATGAGATGTATTAGATTTATTTATTTTTAAGTTTTGAATTTATAGAATCAACAATAATAGATATGGCATTGTCACCAGATATATTACAAGCTGTTCCAAAACTATCTTGAGTTACATAAAGAGCTATCATCAATGAAAGCAAAGCATCATTAAATCCTAGTATAGATTGAAGAAGACCTAAGGCCGCCATTATAGCACCACCAGGTACTCCAGGAGCTGCTACCATTGTTACCCCTAGCATTGCAATGAATCCTAATATTGTACTAAAGGTAAAAGGCATATTGTTCATAAGCATTACAGCTATAGATAATGAAGTTATTGATATAGTACTTCCAGATAGATGGATAGTAGCACATAAAGGTATTACAAAATCTCTTATACCCTTAGAAACTCCATTTTTCTCAGCTACCTCTAAGTTTACAGGTATAGTAGCGGTAGAAGATTGGGTACCAACCGCAGCTAAATAAGCAGGAACTTGATTTTTTAATAGCTTAGGTAAGTTTTTCTTGCCTATAATAGATGCAATTAAAAACTGAATAAATATTATTGATAAGTGCAATAAAAGTATAACCAAAAATACTTTCCAGAATAAGGATAATAGCTTAACAATTTCTCCACTATAAGTTAAGTTAGAGAATATCCCCATTATGTGTAGAGGTAAAAGGGGAATTATTATATTTTCAATAAGCTTTTCCATGATTTTTTGAAATTCAACAGATGCATTATATAAGGTTTTGCCTTTTACAGCAGCAATACCAAGACCAAGTAAAAATGCAATTATAAGAGCAGAGGTTATATCCATAATTGGAGTTAGAGTAAAATTTAATAATGGCTTTAAAAGTTTTTCTTCAGGATTTCCTGTAGATACGGCTGACGACATACCTATAAATATAGGAAATATATTAATAGATACAATGTAGGCTAGTAACCCTGCCATAACACTGGATAAATAAGATAGGAATGTAGTTATTCCAAGGAGTTTTCCAGCTGAAGAGCCTAAATCAGCAATTCCAGCTACAATAAATCCTATTATTATAAGTGGAATAGAGAAGTTTAGAAAACTTCCAAATAAGGAGTTAAAAGTTGTAAGGATTCTAATAATAGAACTAGGCGCTACAAAGCCTATTAGAATACCTAAAATTAATGCTATAAGTAATTTGTGTATTAGTCCAAGTTTTTTCATAATTTCCCTCCTAAACAGATGTTTGTCCACTACGAACACTAATGGGTAAAAAATAAAGAGGACAAATCCTCTTATGCAATAATATTTTATATATTTTAAATATTGTAAATGATTATATACAAAATTTCAATAGAAAATTAAAAGAAAATACAAACTTCCTAAAAAATTAAAAATTAAAAAAA
>NZ_JBFNEO010000050.1:0-15664 GCF_040797585.1 Clostridium sp. | reverse complement strand
TAGAAAGTAATGCTATAATAATTAAAATACTTAATTTAACTCTCATATTATCCCCTCTCTTCCACCTTATATTATGACCATAAAATTCCATTATATACTTTCAAATGTAATTACTTGTAATATAATGAAATATATTATTAATATATAACTTTTTATGAAAAGTGTGCATAGCTACTAAAACTTTTTTAAACTAAAAATAGATTAAAGTACATATAATATGCATTAAACTTAAAAAGCAAGCTTTTTAAGTTTGCTTGCTTTAGATAAATTTTAAAGTTTATCTAAAACAAGCTTTTTATAATTATTGTTTTAATTGCTTACCTTAATCTAAGGTACTAGTTAAATTTTAAAGTAATTATAGATATATAAGTTCTATGCTTAAAGTTCTACAGTACAAAAATTCAATTGCTAAAGACTAATAATCTCCATAGAACAGCTTAACTAGTACAAAAAGTTAGCTTATTCATATTAGAGAATTAACTAAGCTATTGAAAGCCTAGTTAAAGCTCTATAAAGAGCTGATTCTGCTCTTTTAGTATCTATATTATCCTTAGACTTTAATCTTTCCTCTGCTCTCTCTTTAGCTCTAGTTGCTCTTTCCCTATCTATTTCTTCTGGCCATTCTGCAGCATCACAATTTATATATATATTGCCATTAGAAATTCTTATTATTCCATTAGAAGTAAATAGTTTTTTTCCTTCACCATCTTTACTAACTATTTCAGTTATAGTTGGTTTTAATAATGTAATCATATCTATATGACTAGGCAAAATTTGAATTTTACCATCTATACTCTCTACAAATACTTTTTTAACTTCTCCTTGAAAAACTTTATTTTCAGGAGTTATTATATTTAGGTTTAGATACTTCTCCATAAAATCACATCCTTAAAAACTATTCAGCCATTAACTTCTTAGCTTTCTCTACAGCTTCCTCAATAGTTCCAACAAATAAGAATGCTGATTCTGATAAATCATCATACTTTCCTTCTAATATCTCTTTAAATCCTCTTACAGTTTCTTTAACAGGTACAAACTTACCTTGCATTCCAGTAAATTGTTCTGCTACTGTAAATGGCTGAGACAAGAATCTTTGAATCTTTCTTGCTCTAGATACCACCTGCTTATCCTCTTCTGATAACTCATCTACCCCAAGAATAGCTATTATATCTTGAAGTTCTTTATATCTTTCAAGAACATTTTTTACCTTATTTGCAACATCATAATGTTCTCTTCCAATAACTCTTGGATCTAAAATTCTTGAAGTTGATTCAAGAGGCTCCACTGCTGGATATATACCAAGCTCTGCTATAGATCTTGATAAAACTGTTGTGGCATCTAAGTGACTGAAAGTTGTAGCTGGTGCTGGATCTGTTAAGTCGTCTGCTGGAACATATACTGCTTGAACTGATGTTATAGATCCACTCTTAGTAGAGGTAATTCTCTCCTGAAGAGCTCCCATTTCAGTTGCAAGGGTTGGTTGATAACCAACTGCACTAGGTATTCTTCCAAGCAAAGCTGAAACCTCTGAACCCGCTTGAGTAAATCTAAATATGTTATCTATGAATAAAAGCACGTCTTGACCTTTATCTCTAAAGTATTCCGCCATAGTAAGTCCTGTTAAAGCAACTCTCATTCTTGCTCCAGGTGGCTCATTCATTTGACCAAATACTAGGGCTGTTTTCTCTATAACTCCAGAGTCATTCATTTCATGGTAAAGATCATTACCTTCTCTTGTTCTCTCTCCAACTCCTGTAAATACAGAAAGTCCACCATGTTCTCTAGCTATATTATTTATAAGTTCTTGTATAAGAACTGTCTTACCAACTCCGGCTCCACCAAATAATCCTATCTTACCACCTTTTTGATAAGGTGCTAGAAGATCTATAACCTTTATACCTGTTTCGAACATTTCTGGTTCAACTGCTTGATCTGCAAATGTAGGCGCTGGTCTGTGTATAGTATAGTATTGTTCTGACTTAAACTCACCCTTTTCATCTATAGGTTTACCTAATACATTAAATAGTCTTCCTAATACCTCATCTCCTACTGGTACACTTATAGGCTTACCTGTATCCTCAGCATCCATTCCCCTTCTTAATCCTTCGGTAGATTCCATACCTATACATCTTACTATGTCATCTCCAACGTGTTGTTCTACTTCAGCTATAATAACCTTATTATCTTCCATCTTTATCTCTATAGCATTCAATATATTAGGAAGACAATCGGATTCAAATTTTATATCTATAACAGGTCCTATAACCTGTACAACCTTTCCTATATGACCAGGCATAACTTTTCCTCCTAACTACTTTTGTGCTTCTGCTCCACCAACTATCTCTGATATTTCTTGAGTTATAGCACTTTGTCTTATTCTGTTATATTGTAACTTAAGCTTATCTAATATATCATTGGCGTTCTTTGTTGCTCCATCCATTGCAGTCATTCTAGCAGAATGTTCACTACATTTACCACTCATCATACACAGATAAATCTTACTTTTTAAATACATTAGCATAACCTCTTCAGCTATAGCCTTTGGAGAAGGTTCTATTATTAAGTTATCCTTAAATTCCGCTTCTCCTACACTTAATGGAAGAATTCTCTCCACTACTGGAAGTTGTTTTACTGGAGAAATAAATTTATTATAAACAACATTTACTTCCCCAACCTCTTCATTATTATATAGCTTAATAGCATGGTTAAATAAGGTTCCTGATTCCTTTATAGTAGGTATATCTGGTATTTCCACATATTCTGCTATTGTATCTATTGAAGATTTTTTAATATATCCTCTTCCCTTCTGACCTACAATTATTATAAGGGAGTTTTCTCTATCTTCCCTTATACTCTCAATGGCAGAGGATATAATTAAACCATTATATCCTCCACAAAGACCTGTATCTGAAGTCAAAATAATATAAAGCTTTTTATCTGATTTATTTCCTTTTATGAAAGAGTGATCCTTAGTTTCAAGGGCATTAAGTATGGTTTCTGTTGTTTTCTCTAAGCTATTATGATATTCCTCAACTATAGCCATTCTCCCTCTACTTCTTTTTAACTTGGATGTGGCAACCAATCCCATAGCCTTTGTTATTTTCTTGGTATTAGTTACAGACTTAATTCTTCTCTTAATTGCAATAAGTCCTGCTCCTGCCACATTATCACCTCCTAAAAGCCTAAGCTATAAAGATTTTCTTAAATTCAGCTATAGACTCATCTAATTTGGACTTTAATTCATCAGTTAAAGTTCCTACTTCTACTATTGATTTTCCAAGTTCTCTATGATGCGTATCCATATACTCTAATAACTCTCTCTCAAATTTTCTTATTCTAGATACTGGTATATCCATTAAATGATCATTAACTCCAGCATAAAGTATCATTATTTGCTTTTCTACTGGCATAGGTTCATATTGATCTTGTTTTAATATTTCTATTAATCTCTTACCCTTTTCTAGCCTCTTCTTAGCTTCCTTATCAAGGTCTGATCCAAATTGAGCAAAGGCTGCCAATTCTCTATATTGAGCAAGTTCAAGTCTTAATGTTCCTGAAACTTGTTTCATAGCTTTAATTTGTGCATTTCCTCCAACTCTTGAAACTGATATACCTGCATTAACTGCTGGTTTTAATCCTCCGTGGAATAGTTCAGCCTCAAGGAATATCTGTCCATCTGTTATTGATATAACGTTAGTTGGTATATAAGCTGTAACGTCTCCTGCTAAGGTTTCTATTATTGGAAGAGCTGTTAAAGATCCTCCTCCAAGTTTTTGTGATAGCCTTGCTGCTCTTTCAAGAAGTCTTGAGTGAATAAAGAATACATCTCCTGGGTAAGCTTCTCTTCCTGGTGGTCTCCTAAGTAATAATGACATTGTTCTATAAGCAACAGCATGCTTTGAAAGATCATCATATATTATTAGTACATCTTTACCCTTATTCATGAAATATTCACCCATACTACATCCTGCATAAGGAGCTATAAACTGTAGTGGTGCTGTATCTGATGCTGTAGATGCTACTACTATTGTATAATCCATAGCTCCCATTTCTGTAAGAGTGTTAACTATATGAGCAACAGTGGATTGCTTCTGACCTATAGCTACGTATATACATATAACATCCTTACCTTTTTGGTTAAGAATTGCATCTAAAGCTAGGGCAGTTTTACCTGTTTGTCTATCCCCTATTATAAGCTCTCTCTGTCCTTTACCTATAGGTATCATAGAATCAATAGCTTTTATTCCTGTTTGTAATGGTTCCTTAACCGATTGTCTTTCTATAACCCCTGGAGCTGGGACTTCTATCTCACGTACTCCTGATGATTTTATAGGACCCTTATCATCTATAGGGTTTCCGAGGGAATCAACAACTCTACCTATAAGAGCCTCACCTACTGGTACTTCAACAATTTTGCCAGTTCGCTTTACTATATCCCCTTCTTTTATTCCCTTTTCTGGTCCTAAAAGAACGCAACCTACATTATCCTGTTCAAGGTTTAGGGCCATTCCATATACTCCATTTGGAAACTCTAAAAGTTCCCCTTCCATACAATCATCTAATCCATAAACCCTTGATATACCATCACCTATTTGCACTATAGTACCAGAGTCTATGGTTTCTATTTTCTTTTCATATCTTTGTATCTCACTTCTTATAATAGAAGTAATCTCTTCTGGCTTTATATTCATACCTTTCACCTCTATTCTCTGCTCAGTGCTAGCTTCTTCATCTCACCTAACTTAGATTTGATTGTTCCATCAATAACATCATTTCCTACTCTAACATATAAGCCACCTAAAATAGAATTATCTAATTCCTCTTTTAGTATTATTTCTTTGTCATACATTATATTTAGCTTTTGTTTTAGTAATTCTTTTTGATTATCATCTAAAGGAATCACACTTTTAATCAATGCCTCAAGCTTATTATGTCTTTCTAAATGGATTTTCTCCATTTCTATAAGCTTTTCTTTTAAATATAATATTCTATCTTTTTCTATTAATATAAGTAAAAAAGATAGCAATTCTTCATCTATATGGCTTTTGAAAATTTTTATAAATGTTTGTTTTTTTCTTGTGGTTGTTATTTGAGGATGTCTTATGATTTGCTTAAAATCCTCACTATTTTCTATTGTATCTACAATTTCTCTTAAATCCTGTAGATACTCTTCAACCTTTCCTTTTTCCTCTGCAACTTGATAAAGAGCCAAAGCATATCTTCTGTCTAAATATTCATACATTACTAATTACCTACCCTGGCTATAAAATCATCTATAAGCTTTTTATGACTTTCCTTATCTAAGGAATCCTGTAATGCCTTAGATGCCATCTCTATGGCAAGATTTACTGATTGACTCTTTATTTGATCTTCTGCTTTATGCTTTTCTCTATCTATTTCAATTTTAGCTCTTTCTAAAATAGCATCTGCTTCTTTTTTTGCATCTCCAACTATCTCATCATATAAGCTTTCTGCTTTAGTTTTATAGGTTTTAGTAAGTCCCTTACCTTGTTCCTTAACCTTTTTAAGCTCTAACTTACCTTCTTCAATAAGCTTTTCTGCTTGCTCTCTATTTAACTTAGCAGAATTTATATCACTCACTACTTTTTCTTTTCTACTTTCCATTATTTCCTTGACTCTATCAAATAACAAATATTTAAGAACTAAGTAGAGAATTACAAAGTTAATTATATAAAATAACATATCAGGTGCAAATATTTCTCCCATACTATACTTATAAGCCTCCTTTCAGGCTTTTATCTGCCTATAAAATTAATAGTTAGCTACTTTACTACATGAGTAAAGTAGCTAATTGAAAATCTAATATTTTACTTTAATCCTACGAAAATTAATAATATAGATACCAATAATCCATATATAGCTGTTGCTTCCGCGAAACCAGCACCTATAATTAATGCAGATGTTATTTTACCTGATGCCTCTGGTTGTCTTGATATTCCTTCAACTGCCTTACCAGTTGCATTTCCTATTCCTATTCCAGCTCCTATTCCTGTAAGAACAGCTAATCCTGCTGCTAATGCTGACATTCCTAATACAAAATATTGATTCATAAATAATTCCTCCTTAAAAATACATGTTTTAATTTTAATGCTCTACTGACAATTTAATATTTATCATTGTTAACATAACAAATATAACCATTTGAATTGTTCCATCAAAAATATCAAAATAAAAATGTAGTGGGACTGGTATTCCAATTTGTGCAATCCATGATACGTGGCCTAAGGCCTCATATAAAAGCTCCATTATTATGGTTGCTGAAAGCATATTTCCAAATAATCTTAAACTTAAAGATAGAGGAAGCATGATTCTCTCCATAATATTAAGTGGTAACATAAAAGCAAAAGGTTTAGCATATCCAGTAAAGTAATGTATTATTCCTAATTTTTTAATTGCATAAGCTTGAATTACTATAAAGCTTATTGCTGCTACACTAAGGGCAACACTATAATCTTTCGTTGGTGGAGCTACTCCAAATAATCCAGTCATATTCATAGATAATAAATATATACCTAATGCTCCTATGAAAGGTACAAAACCTACAAAATTTTCTCCCATATTTTCAGATACAACCTTTGTAACTGATTCAACAAATAATTCTGCAACATTTTGTTTTTTACCTGGAATTTCTTTTAGACTTCTAGTTAACCAGAGTGATATAAAAGCTATGATTAGAATTATCACCCACTGTATAACTAAGTAGGGGGTTATATTAAAGGTTAATCCTCCAATATCAAAAGAATAAAGACTTTCTACTGCTCCCAAATAATCACTTCCCCTCTTAATCTATTTTTTAATCTTGATAGCATATAAAAATATTCCAATAAAATGACTTATTGCACCAATTATGTATACTATCAAATAATATTTATTATATGTAAAAAGAATTATTCCTATTAAACATATAATAGAACTTCTTAAAAAAAGGCTTACTAAATTTAAAATTGGACTTTTTCCTTTTTTAGTTAGAATATAGTCTAATGTCATTGAATTAACAATGAAATTTAATAATCCTATAATTAGACCTAATATAAATACAAATGAATAAGCTATATTATATAATATAGCTATTACCAGCGCGGTAATGAAAGCTATACTTATGTCATATTTCATAACTACACTTATAAGATTCTTTACCTCTTTTTGCATTTTCTCCCCCTTGCTCTGTTACTTGTTCATTATATAATAGCTTATCCTATGAATAAAACCTAATATTCGTTGATATTTCTTGTTATTGCTCAATTTCTCCTCATTTTAAGTATTTTTTATTATGATTAGTCTAAATATCTCTCTGACATTCATGTTTACATTACTTGCAAATATCTTGAACAGTTATCATTCTTTTTTTAGAAAATTCTAAATTTATTTTTTCGAATTCCTTTCTTTCAATTCTTTCTATACCAATATATAAGTCCTATTAAAACGTTTTTCACTCCAATTGTATAGCTTTTTATAAGATGTTTAATTAACATTACAATATAGTGTTGCATAACTTTTACATAAATTATGCAATTATTTAATTTTATTTTATATATAAACCTTTATATACAGGGTATTAGGATGATTTTATACTAATCTTTTTATGTATAATATATATTTTTTTTAAATAAATAATTAACATATATTTAAGTTTCCCCAAACTAATGGGCTTATTCTAAAAATGAAGAAAAATATAATCCTAGATCTTAAAAAAATCTAGGATTATATCTTTTACTACTTTATAAAAATTTTCTATTATTTATTATCTTTCTACTATAAGAGCTGTTCCCATTCCTCCACCTATACAAAGAGTAGCTAACCCTCTCTTAGCATCCTTTTTCTTCATTATGTGAAGTAAGGTAACTAATATTCTAGCTCCTGATGCTCCTATTGGATGTCCAAGTGCTATAGCTCCTCCATTTAGGTTAACCTTTTCCATATCTAATTTCAAATCTCTAGCTACAGCTAAACTTTGAGCTGCAAAAGCCTCATTTGCCTCTATTATATCTATATCTTCAATGTTTAAATTAGCTTTCTTTAAAGCTTCCTTTGAAGATGCTACTGGTCCGTACCCCATTATTGATGGATCTAGCCCCTTTGATCCATAAGATACTATTTTAGCTAAAGGTGTTAATTTAAGCTCTTCAACTTTTTCTTTGCTCATAACCACCACTACTGCTGCACCATCATTTATTCCTGAGGCATTAGCTGCTGTAACTGTTCCACCTTTCTTAAAGGCAGGTCTTAATTTGCTTATTTTCTCAAAACTTGATCCAAACTTAGGAAATTCATCTGTATCAAAAATTATAGGATCACCTTTTCTTTGAGGAATCACTACTGGTACTATCTCTTCTTTAAATTCTCCATTCTTTATAGCTCTTTCAGCCTTTAACTGAGATTCAACAGCAAATTTATCCTGCTCTTCCCTTGATATCTCCCATTTTTCTGCTATGTTCTCTGCTGTTATTCCCATATGATAATCATTAAAAGCATCCCATAGCCCATCTTTTATCATCTCATCAACCATGGTACCATTTCCCATTCTTTGTCCCCATCTTGCACTATCAAGAACAAAAGGAGCTCTTGACATATTCTCCATACCACCTGCAACAACTACATCACAATCTCCTGCAAGTATCATTTGAGCTGCAAGACTTACAGCTCTAAGACCAGATCCACAAACTTTATTTATTGTCATTGCAGAAACTTCTTCTGGAAGACCTGCTTTCACCGCAGCCTGTCTTGCTGGATTTTGACCAAGACCCCCTTGAAGAACATTTCCCATTATAACTTCGTTAACTTCTTCACCTTTTATTCCCGCTCTATTTAATGCTTCTTTAATAACTAAAGCTCCCAAATCAACTGCCGGAACATCCTTAAGTCCTCCTCCAAAGGCTCCTATAGCTGTTCTGACTCCACTAACTATAAATACTTCTCTCATTTATTTAACCCCCAACTTTAAGATTTTATTGATATTTTTTTAACATACTTTTTTTTAAGTTTAGACATATACAATATGTCTACCATTTTAGTTTATTTGAATTATTTTTTATGTTTTAAATATTAAGAAAATTTATTTTTTAAAGTAAGAGCTAAGAAATTTCTTAACTCTTACTTTATTATAACACTTAACTATTAAAAATAGAATATATAAATGGATATATTTACTCATTTATATATTTTACTTGAAATTCCTCTACATCTTCATTGTTTCTACCATAGTACTTAAGTATAGCATCACAAATTCTTTTAGAAGCAAAACCATCTCCATAAGGGTTTATTGCTTTACTCATGGACTTGTATTCTTCTTCATTATTTATTAAAGCATTTGCTTCTTTTACTATAACTTCAATATCTGTTCCACATAGCTTTACAGTCCCAGCCTTAACAGCTTCTGGTCTTTCTGTTACATTTCTTAAAACTAGAACTGGCTTTCCAAGGTGAGGTGCCTCCTCTTGAAGTCCTCCTGAATCTGTCATAACCATAAAACATTTATCCATAAGGTTATGGGTTTCCTTTGTATCAAGTGGAGATAGAAGATGGACTCTTTCATTTCCACTTAAATGTTTATAAACCACATCTTTTACTACAGGATTCAAATGAACTAAGTATACTAACTCAACATCTTCATTTTTTTCAACTATGCTTCTTAGCGCTTTACATATATTATCTATACCTTCTCCCCAGTTTTCCCTTCTATGAGCGGTAACCATTATAACCTTTTTATTTTTATAATCTATTTTATTTAACTCTTCATTTTCAAAGATATAATCCTCTTCCACAGTAACCTTCATTGCATCAATAACAGTATTACCAGTTATATAAATATCATTTTCTTTTACGCCCTCTCTTAAAAGGTTGTTTTTAGAACCTTCTGTAGGTGCAAAATGTATATCTGCCAAAGATCCTGTTAGTTTTCTATTCATTTCCTCTGGGAAAGGAAAATACTTATCAAAGGTTCTAAGTCCTGCTTCAACATGACCAACTCTTATTTGCTTATAAAAAGCAGCTAGAGCTCCTCCAAAAGTAGTTGTCGTATCTCCATGAACAAGTATCATATCTGGTTTTACTTTTTCAAATATCTCCTCAAGTCCTTCTAATACCCTACTAGTAATTCCAGTCAAACTTTGTTTGTTTTTCATTATATTTAAATCAAAATGAGGTTTTATATCAAATAAATTTAATACTTGATCAAGCATTTCTCTATGCTGAGCAGTTACACATACTAATGACTCTATTTCCTCCCTATTTTCAAGTTCTTTAACAAGGGGAGCCATTTTTATAGCCTCAGGTCTTGTTCCAAATATAGTCATTATTTTAATTTTATCCATTATGATCCTCCTAGTTCTTTAGTCCTTTTTCTTAAAGAAACCACATCTCCAAGCTATAAGCACTATTATTAAAATTACAACTGCTAATAAAAAGTAAGATCTTTTAGTACTTATCTGCATAGCAAGTATTGCTATGGCTCCAAGACAAGCACTTATAAGATACATTATTATAACACTCTGCCTTTGGGATAAACCTATATCCAAAAGTCTGTGATGTAAATGTCCTCTATCAGCACCCATAATAGGTTTTCCATTTACTTTTCTTCTTATCATAGCAAATATTGTGTCATATATAGGTAATCCTATGGCAAGAATAGGTACCGCTACTGCAAAGGCTGTAGCAGATTTTACTGCTCCCTCCATAGAAATAGCTGCAAGTAAAAAACCTAAAAGTTGTGCCCCTGCATCTCCCATAAATATAGATGCCGGGTTAAAATTATATGGTAAGAATCCTAAAATTGCACCTGACAAAATAGCCGTAAGTAAAGCTCCATTTCCTCTGTCTGCAATTATAGCTACAATATATATAGTTACAGAAGATATAAAACCTATCCCTGCTGCAAGTCCATCAAGCCCATCTATTAGGTTTAATGCATTGGTTATCCCAACTACCCATATTATAGTAAAAGGTATACCTATTAATTTTATATTAAGCATTTCTGTTCCTAAATTTTGAAAAGGATTTGTTATGTATTTAATATATACTCCATTATATATTAAAACCAATGTGGCAACTATTTGAAATAAAAGTTTTTGCCATGGCTTTAACTCCTTTATGTCATCTATAACCCCTCCAATAAGTATAATAAATGCTCCAATAAGAATTCCTATTTCTGCCCTGGAGAGAATTCTTGGATTCAAAAGAACTACTAAAGCAAAAGCTATAAATATAGCAACTCCTCCTAAAAGTGGAATTGGCTTTTTATGTATCTTTCTTGAATCCTTAGGAACATCTACTGCATTAAGCTTAAAAGCTACTTTTTTTACAATAGGAGTTATAGAGAAGGCTATTAGAAAGGCCATCATAGCTAACGTAAAATCTTTCATATACTCTTCTTCCTAACTATTTAATTTATTATTCCGCATTATAGTTATTTAAACGAACAACTTCAATCCATTTAGCATCTTTAAAGAAATTATATTCAGCCTTATATTCCTCAGCATAAACCACTCTAGTTATTCCTGAAGCTATAATAACCTTTTGACATTCCATACACGGCTCTGCAGTAACATATATAGTTGCCCCTTCTCTTTCATCTCTTGATGATTCTATTATTGCATTAACTTCTGCATGGATGGTTCTTCTGCAATGATTATTAACCATTAAGCATCCTTCATCATCACAATGATCTAAGGATGATGGGCTTCCATTATATCCGGTAGACTTTATTCTTTTATCTTTTACAATTATAGCTCCAACTTTTTTTCTTGGACATGTGCTTCTATCCTTAACCTTAAAGGCTATATCCATAAAATAAGTATCCCAATCTTTTCTCATATATGATCTCTCCTTTAGTTTTATCTCTTGCTTTAATTAAGTATATCTATAAGTTAATTTTAAATCTAAAAGTACTAATTTAAAACTTAACTCATCTATTCTACAGTAAAGGTTTAGACATATCAAATATTTAAATTATACCTTAATTATATAACAAAGTAAACTAAGAAGAAATTACAATCTACAGTCAACTTGTAATTAAAAGTAACATCTATAAATCCTACTTTAATAAATAATTTAATTATTATCTATTATATTATGAAACAAAATAGGAGCAGATAATAACTCTACTCCTATTTTTATATTAAATATTATAAACTATTTTGTTCCAAATAATCTGTCTCCTGCATCTCCAAGTCCAGGCACTATATATCCTTCATCATTTAATTTTTCATCTATAGATCCTGTATATATATCTACATCTGGATGATTATCCATAACAACCTTTAAACCTTCTGGAGCAGCTACAAGAATCATAAGTTTTATGCTCTTCGCACCCTTTTGTTTAAGTAAAGTTATAGCATCAGAAGCTGATCCGCCCGTTGCTAACATTGGATCTACTACAATTATATCTCTTTCATGGATATCTTGTGGCAATTTACAGAAATACTCAACTGGTTGAAGAGTTTCTTCATCTCTATATAATCCTATATGTCCAACCTTAGCTGCTGGTATTAACTTAAGCATACCATCAACCATTCCAAGACCAGCTCTTAGTATAGGTACTATAGCAAGCTTTTTTCCTGCAAGTACTTTACACTTAGCTTTACATATTGGAGTTTCTATTTCAATCTCACTCATCTGTACATCTCTTGTTACTTCATAAGCCATAAGCATAGCTACTTCTTCCACAAGTTCTCTAAAATCCTTAGAACCTGTGTTTTTATCTCTTATGAATGCTAATTTATGAAGTATTAATGGATGTGCTATTTGTGTTACCTTACTCATTATAAATTCCTCCTAATTAAACTAAATTATTATTTAGAGTATTTTTTCTCTATATCTGTTATTTTATCAATTCTTCTTATGTGTCTATCCCCTTGAAACTCTGCATTTAGAAAAGTATCAACTATATCTAATGCAAGCCCTGGTCCTACCACTCTCTCTCCTAATGCTAAAATATTAGCATTATTATGTTCTCTTGTTGCATGAGCACTAAAAGTATCAGAACATAATGCAGCTCTTACACCCTTAACCTTATTTGCAGCAATACTTATTCCTATTCCAGTTCCACATATAAGTATACCAAAATCAAACTCCTTATTTGAAACCTTTTCTCCTACAACTAAGGCTATATCAGGATAATCACAAGATTCCTCTGAATATGTACCAAAATCCTTTAATTCTATTCCCTTAGCTTCTAAATGTTTTATTATTTCAGATTTTAATTTAAATCCACCATGGTCACTTCCAATTGCTATTTTCAAAACATACACCTCCTAAGATATCTGAATATTATAAAAAAAAAGATACTGATATTATCCCTTAATATCTTTATCTTCTTTTATCTTCTTTATTAATAAATTTATGGACTCTAAAAGTGAATCATAAGTATCTTTATAAATAGCTTTATTGCCACCATAGGGGTCTAAAACATCACCCTCTACGCCGACATATTCATTTAAAGTAAATATCTTACTTTCTATATCTTTAAAATTATACTTTAATACATCTCTTATATAAGATGTCATAGTTAAAACTAAATCCACTTCTTTTAGTGTATCCTCATCTAACTGAATAGCTTCTCTATCCCCTATAGATACCTGAAGGCTCTCCATAATTAAGGTAGTTGAGTGCTGAGAAGCCTTAGTTTTAGGAACTATTGATAAACCTCTAGATAAGGCCTTTACATCATTTGATATATCACACTTAGAATTAAATATAGCTTCTGCCATAGGACTTCTACAAGTGTTACCAGTGCATACAAATAATATTCTCATTTTACTCCTCCTTAAATTTCTATTATATGAAAACCTGCTGATTTATTTAGTCTATTCATTATAGCAAGACCTATGCCTTCCTCACTAAAAGCTTCACTTAAAATAACATCCACTTTTAATTTATCAAAGGATCTTAAAGTAGAAAATAAATTCTTAGCTATGTTATTCATATTATTTCTACTTCCAAGAGATATGACTTCTCCAGATTTATAAAACTCTTTTGTTTCATCTGTAGCCATTATTCCTACCCTTTTATTATTATCTATATAATTTTGCACCATTTCATTTATTTTTTCAATAGTTTTTTGTAAATCTCCCTTAATTATTTTTACAGGGGCCTTTGGTGCATAGTGTCTATATTTCATTCCTGGAGCCTTTGGCTTAAAATCTACCCTCGGCTTTTCCATTATAGCTGGATCTATGTATATATTCTTTTGTACCTCTCTAAGTTCCTCTAAAGTTACTCCACCTGGTCTTAATACACAAGGAGGCTCTACAGTACAATCTATTATGGTAGATTCAACTCCAACATTACTACTACTTCCCCCTATGATTCCATCTACCCTTCCATCAAGATCAATTATGCAGGTAGAAATATCCGTAGGACTAGGTCTTCCTGATATATTGGCTGATGGTGCAGCTATTGGAACTCCTGAAGCCTCTATAAGCTTTAAAGCTATTTCATTATCTGGCATTCTTATTCCTATGGTTTCAAGGCCTGCACTAGTCTCCATTGGAACTATAGGCTTCTTCTTAAAAATTATAGTTAAAGGACCCGGAAAAAATTTCTTCATAAGTTCTTTTGAAACCTCTGGTACTTCTTCCACTAAATCCTCTATATTAAAGCTATGAACATGGATTATCAAAGGATTATCTTGAGGTCTTCCTTTTGCTTCAAATATTTTTTTTACTGCATTAGAATCCAAAGCATTTGCTCCAAGACCATAAACTGTTTCAGTTGGAAAGGCTATTGTTCCACCTTTTTTTATTATGTCACCACACTGCTTAATTTTATTTATATCTATGTTTCCTTCTTCCATGATAAATACCTTAGTATCCATAACCTTTCCTCCTCATCTACATTACGTTCACTAATAATAATCCTATTGTTACTCCTAACAGTACACTTATTGTATTTGTTATTCCACTACTTAATTTATTAGACTCTGGAATAAGTTCTCCAAAAACAACATATATCATTATCCCTGAAGCTAAAGCTAAACATATACCAAGAAAAATTTGTGATACATTTCCTATAAGTACGCCTATTAAAGCTCCTAAAGCCGTAGGAACTGCTGTAATAAAAACATACAATAATATTTTAAATAGACTTTTATTACTAGCCATTAGAGGTACTGTAACTGCAAGACCTTCTGGAACGTCATGAAGAGCTATTATTATACTTGTTTTAACTCCTAAACTCTTTCCACTTAAGAAGCTACATCCCATTATTATGCCCTCTGGAAAGTTATGTAGCATTAATCCTAAGGCTGTTATAAACGCCATCTTTGAATAAGAATCCTTACTATGAGCAAGTTTTTCTATAAGATATATTATAAACATACCTAAAATATAAAATACTAGAGTATATAAAAACCCTCCTTGTTCTATTGCTTCTGGTATTAAGTCAAAAACCACCACTGATAACATGAGCCCTCCTGCAAAAGCCATGGTAGATGCGATAAACCTCTTTGATGGATTTTTAATAAAAGTCCCAATAGAAGCTCCCATCATAGTCCCAATAAGGGATATAAGGGAGCTTAATAATACTATCCAAAAAAAACTCATAATTCTATCCCCCTCTCATCTTATTTTATTTAAGAAATTAGGGGTTTATGATTATATAAGCTTTTTTTGTTTTCTTGCAATTTTTATATTCTCTATGGAATCCTCTG
>NZ_JBFNEO010000049.1:0-15675 GCF_040797585.1 Clostridium sp. | reverse complement strand
GCTTTATCTCCTTTTATCTATAAATTAATGTTTAGTATGTTTACTGAATAAAATCTTTATAATATAATTTTAATTAAAAGATACTTGAATGTCTGTAACCTATGTTACATATAAATAGATAAATATATATTATAATAGCATTAAAGGTAAGGATGATTCAATATTAATATAAACAAGTCTTTTATATAGAATAAAAATAAATACTAAATATAATATTCATTTAATGAGGAGGAAATTAATATGAAAATAACAGCTAAAACAATAATGGGTGATATATTAAAGATAAATCCAAATGCAGCAGAGATATTAATGAGTAAGGGTATGGGATGTATTGGATGTCCATCATCTCAAATGGAAGCTCTAGAAGATGCCGCTTTAATCCATGGATTAGATGTAAATGAATTATTAGAAGAGTTAAATAAGGATTTAGAATAATGGTAAATTCCCTAAAGTAAAACTTTAGGGAATTTTTTTATTATAAATTAGTAATACTAATATTATTAATTTATATACTAAATTCTTAGAAGTTTTAATAAGAATTTTCATTAATATAGTTTATTAGATAAAAGTGTATTAGTTTTATTCTCTAATAAATTGTTCTTTTTAATAAGTGATTATGTATTTAGCTGATGGCTATAAGCTTTACCCCCATCCCCATGTAAGGTGGTGGATAATAGTTGTTACGTACCTAGATGAACTCATCTAACCTTAAAATAGTAGAGGAAATACTATATTAAGGGAAAATAGTTCTATTTCAGGGATAAAAGTTAGACGTAAGATATTAACTGAAGATATCAAATGTAAGAATCTATTTTAATTTAGAAAGAATAGATTACATTAAAGAATTAACATGGAGATGATTAATTTGAAGAAGAGAAGAAAAATCATACTAATATCCTTCAGTGCTTTATTAGGGGTTATTATGATAGTTGGAGTTTCTTATTATATGCATATTAGAAGCAAGATATACAACAACTTTACTTATGATATAAAGGAAGAAACTTATGAGTTAGATGAAGGAGAGAATAAAGAGGAAGAAACTTATGAATCAGAGGAAGAAGAAAATAATGAGGAAAAGCAAGAGGTCTCCTATGACGAAATTGAAGGAATAACTAATATTCTTTTAGTAGGTATAGATGCTAGAGATATTAATGAGCCATCAAGATCAGATGCTATAATTATAGCCACCATAGACAATAATAATAAAAACTTAAAATTTACATCTATTATGAGAGATAGCTATGTAGAAATAAAAGGATTAGGGGAGACTAAAATCAATGCTGCTTATGCAAAAGGAGGAGTAGCGTTGTTAATAGATACCATAGAGAGGAATTTTAATTTAAAATTAGATAAGTATGTTGTTGTAAATTTCTTTGGATTTCAAGACATAGTTGATGCTTTAGGAGGGGTAGAAGTAGATATAAAAGATTATGAAGTAGAGGAAATAAATAAATATATTGGAGAAGTTAATGAAAGTAAATCTCCTAAAATAGAGAAATCAGGGATTAACTATTTAGATGGGCAAGGAGCTTTAGCTTATACAAGGATAAGAAATGTTGGAGATGGATCCTATGAAAGAACTAAAAGGCAAAGAGAAGTAATGAAGCTTATTGCATATAAGCTTAAAGATATAAGTTTAGTACAATACCCATATGTGCTAGGAAAAATAAGTAATTATATTAAGACAAACATAGAGCCTATGAATATGATTAATTATGGATATACAGTATCTAAGTTTGATCCTTTAAAAATAGAACAGTTACAAATCCCAGTAAATGAGTTAAGCTATGGAAGTGTATATAAGGGGTCTTGGGTAATACTTATGGATAAAAAACAAAATAGTAATATACTTTTGGATTTTATATTAAATAATAAGATTTTAGATGAAAAAAACATAGATAAGGCTAGTGCTAAAAAAGAGTTAGATAAATATTTAAAAGTAGATAATAAAGATTCTAAAACAAATAAGAAACAGACTAAAGTGAAAAATAAACCAGAAGTTAAACCTTATAATAATGAGGATTCGTTTAAAAAAGATGAATATGATGATTATGATGCAGAAGAAGTCATAGATTTTGAATAAATAAAAAGACTCATTTATAAAATATAAATACCTTAATTTGGGTTTAGATATTTTATAAATGAGTTTTATAGTTTTTTAATATATTTATTGAAAAGATTTCATATTATATTATGGAGAGGAGGGTTAATGTTGAAGAAAACCTATGTACTTGACACAAATGTATTATTGTATTCTCCTACTGCCTTACTTTCCTTTGGTGAAAATCATGTTGTTATACCAGAGGTAGTTTTAGAGGAATTGGATAGATTTAAGAAAGATAAGAATGATTTAGGTGCCAATGCGAGACATGCTGCTAGGTTAATAGACAAGCTAAGAAAAGAGGGAAAACTCAATAAGGGAATAAACTTAGAGATGGGTGGAACTCTTAGGGTTGAGATGAATCATTATGATACAGAAATACCACCAACCTGGGATAAGTTAAAAGGTGATAATAGAATAATTCAAGTATGTAAAGGATTAAGAGAAAAAGGGGAAAATGTATGTTTAATAACTAAAGATATATTTGAGAGAATAAAAGCAGATATAGTTGATATAGAGGTAGAAGATTTTAATGAAAAAGTGGTTCCAGAACGTGATGATCAGTACACAGGAAGAATGGAGGTTTATGCTTCATCAAAAATAATAGATAGTTTTTATAAAGAGAAGAAGTTAAATATAAAGGAGCTTATATGGTACAATGAGGAAGAAGAGAAGTACAGAAATCCTCCTTTAGAGGTGAATCAATTTGTTATAATTAGATCTAAAGATAATCAAAAACAGACGGCGCTAGGAAGGTTTGATGGAAATAATATAGTCCCTCTTTATAATAAAGATTTAACTTTATTTGGTATAAGCCCTAGAAATGTAGGGCAAAAATTTATGATGGAATGCTTATGTACTAGCGCAATTTCAGCCCCATTAGTTATAATAAAGGGGCCGGCAGGTACAGCTAAAACTCTATTCTCTTTAGCAGCAGGACTCCATCATATATTAGAAAGTAATGAAAGTAAGTATAGAAGGATTTTAGTTTGTAGGCCTAATGTAACCATGGATGAAGATATTGGATTCCTACCAGGTACTGAGGAAGAAAAAATAGCTCCTTTCATGAGACCTATTTATGATAATCTTCAGATTTTAGTGGATTCTGATGATAAAGAAAGATATAAGGATGAAGGGGAATTAAATGATAAGATAGAAGAGCTTTTCGAAAGAAAAATTATCACTACTGAGGCAGTAGCTTATTTAAGAGGAAGATCCATAGCTAAAAATTATGTAATAATAGATGAAGCTCAGAATCTAAGTCCTAAACAAGTTAAAGCTATAATAACAAGAGTAGGAGAAGGAACTAAGCTTATACTCATAGGAGATCCAGAGCAGATAGATCATCCATTTCTAGATTCAAGATCCAATGGTCTTTGCTATGCTTCAGAAAAGATGAAAGGTAGTAAACTTTGCTATCAAGTTACTCTTAAATATGATGAGTGCGAAAGATCACCTCTTGCATTGGAAGCAGCAAAAAGATTATAACCATATTGAAAAATCAAATCTGTAAATATATACAATAATGATTGGCCGCTTCTAATTATATGCACTATATATTTTTCTTTATAAAAAAATTTTAGGTATATTAAACTTAAGTGGTTTAATATACCTAAGTTCTTTGTAATATACATTTGCATTACTTTAGGTTAGATTATATAATATCTAAGGTAATTAAAATTCAAAGAATACAATATATATTTAAGTTAGAAGAATAAAATATTAAGATAAAATTAATTATTAAAATATAAAAAATTTAGTATAATCTTTATATAGATGTTTAACAAAGAAAAATTATTAATAAAATTGTAAAAACTTTAAGTTAACAACAAGATAAAATAAGAGTACTATCTAAAAAGATAATTATGTTAAAAAGATTTATAGTATAGTATGCTAAATTAGACCTACGAAAGAAATAAATTAATTTGGGGTGATTAAAAATTTATGAATAATGAACCGATTATAAAAAAGAAAGGTATGACTACAAAAAGTAGGCAATTTAAAAATAGAAATAATAAGAAAAAAAAGAAAAATAAAAAAACATGGAAAGGTGTACTTAAATTTTTAGCTTTTGAAATTGTATTTGTAGCTATAACATCACCACTTTTAATTTTTTATGGTCCTTTTGAGAATGTGAGAAATACAGTGGTAGGAGCTGCTATGACTACACTTAATCATCAATACATAGCGAAATTATTTTTATCAGATGAAAGGATCAATGAAATATTATCAGGGCATAAAATAGAGGATATTCAGCAAGGCTCTAAGGATGTTGATATAAAAATCCCAAAGAATGCCAGTGATAATATTGAAAGGTATGATGTGTCCACAAGTAAATTTAAGGGATATATGTTAGTCATAGATGATCCTAAACGTGTTAAAGTTGGATACACTCAAAAGCTTGGGGTTGAAGGTCAGCTTACAAGTAAAATAGCTAGAGATAATGGAGCTGTAGCGGCCATAAATGGTGGAGGGTTCCAAGATGAGTCTACAGGATGGACAGGCACAGGGGCAAACCCAACAGGGGTTATAATCCACGAAGGAGAAGTAAAATATGATGGTATAAAAAATGAAACAACCAAGTTTGATACTATGGCACTTACTAAGGAAGGAAAACTTCTAGTTGGAAAGTATAACATGGCTGAACTTAAAAAGGCAAATGTTATGGAAGCTATATCCTTTGGACCAGCTCTTGTAGTGGATGGAAAACCAACTATAAAGCAAGGTGATGGAGGCTGGGGAGTTGCACCTAGAACTGCAATAGGACAGAGGAAAGACGGAGCCATCGTTATGCTTGCAATAGATGGAAGGCAAGTTTCAAGTATAGGTGCCTCTTTAAAGGATGTTCAAGATATACTTATTGAAAATGGAGTTGTAAATGCTACAAACTTAGATGGAGGCTCATCTACTACCATGTACTATGATGGAGAAGTAATAAATAATCCAGCTAACAGTTTAGGTGAAAGAGCAGTACCTTCTATAGTTTATGTAAAGTAAGCTTTTAAGGAGAGAAATAAATGAAGAACAAATTGAAAATATTGAGTATATGGATTTTAATTGCATTAATAGCTCAATTTGTAGGATTATTTTATGCAAATAATTATCTATTTAGTAGTAATATAAGTGGTATGAAGGTAAAAAAGGTTAATGTAGATGATGAAAAGAAGGAAGAGAAAAAAATAGAGATTAGTGTACCAAAGAGTGCTGAAGATATAAAGGTATCCTTTGATGGTAAATTTTTATCCTATACTGAAAATGGTAATTTAAAGATTATTAATACCAATGATGGAGAAGAAGAGAGTATAGAATTTAATGAGGGATCTTATTATCAATGGTTAAATGACAGAAATAGAATGATACTTGGAGAAAAAGATAAAGGTGGAGTTATAAATCTATCCTATTATGATGTAGACAAGAATAATAAAGAAGAGATTAAGAAGATAAATACAAAGGATAGTACATCCAAAGTTACAGAGATTAAAGCTTCTACTCTTACACAGGTTATATATGTAAAAACAACTACAAGTTCTTCAAGAAGTAGTGTATATAGAATTAACATAATGAAAGAGTTATCTAAGGTGCCTATGAAGAGTAATAGAATAGGCAATATAGAAGTTATTAATAGAAAAGATGATTTTATATATGAGGATACTACCTCTAAGAATGTATATCTTAATAGTAAGGGAAAAACCCTAGGAAATCCAGGAGAAGCTAGGCTTTTAAAGGTGGATGAAGAAGATGTTGCTTATGTAGCTAATATGGAAGGTACAGATGTTGTAAAGTCAATATCCTATGGACCATATAGTGAAGGTAATTGGAAGAAGGTAGATATTCCTAAAGGAACAAAGTATAATGATATATATATATCTAATAGTGGGGATATGTACGTAAATGATAATTTAAGAGGTATACTTAAGGATGTAAAAAATAATAAGGAGATTTCCTATAGTGGAAGACTGCTATCCTTATATGAGGGCGGAATAGCAACCATTAGTGATGGAAAACTTGTTAAGACAAAGATTCAGCCTTAAGCTTTTGCTTAAGGTTGAAATTTTATAAATAAGAGGTGGTAATATGTTATTGCGTAATACTTTACAAGATATGATACTAATGATTCCAGCAATACTTATAGGGTTCACATTTCATGAATATGCCCATGCCAAGATGGCGGATAGATTAGGGGATAAAACGGCAAGATTTCAAGGTAGATTAACATTAAATCCCTTTCATCATATAGATATAATGGGATTCATACTTATATTAGTTGCAGGTTTTGGATGGGCCAAACCCGTCGAAACCAATCCAAGGGCCTATAAGAATTATTATAAAGATGATTTAAAGGTAAGTTTAGCGGGACCATTAGCTAATTTAACTGTAGCAGTTATAGGAGCAGTATTCCTTGGTATTTATGTTAATTTTATTATTCCAGTGGTAAGTAATGGAGCTTTAGTAAATATTATATTTACTATGATTCTTCAAATAATAACAATAAATGTAATGTTATTTATATTTAATCTTATTCCATTACCAGGGTTTGATGGATATCATGTTATTAGGGATTTATATCCGAAGTTCTTTTATAAGTATGAGGATAGGTTTTATAAATATAGAAATATAGCATTATTAATATTCTTTTTAACTCCAGCTAGATATATAATTACAATACCAGTAAGTATTATAACTAATATTTTACTTAAAATTGCATTTATTTAAGCACATATTTTATGAAATAAATAATGAATTAGAATGTCCACCTAGAGTTTAGTCTCTAGGTGGATTTTTATGTGGAATAATACTATAAGTAAGAAATTTTATATATTAGTTAGAGAAATATTTATCTTAAGTTTTAATATGAAATTAGTTATTTTCTTAAGATGGTAATAAATATAGTTACCTATGATAACTATGGAGTGGATATAAAGCGAGGGGAGTAGTACTCTAAGAAACTAAGTCTTGATATTGATAGTACCATGAGCTATACACAAATTTAGAGATTTTATATGGAGATTATATATCTATATATACAAGGTATAAGTAGAGGGGATTTTATATACAATATAAATGATACAAACTAATTATTATTTATATATTTTAAGGAGGGTTATAATGATGAATAATGGAAAATCTCACAACATAATTGAAGTAGATAAAGATACTAAGGGAGAAATTATAGCTTATAAACTTGATAATGGAGAAGTCCTTGAAAAGTCAAAGGCGGTAGAGATGGCAAAGAAGGGTTATATAAATGGAGTTCAAGTATCTGTATCTAAAAAGGGAGAGGAGTATTTAAGAAGTCTTCCTGATGGGTCTAAGAGTAATAATTTAAATAATATGCCTGAATTTAATTAAGATATATAATAAAAAAGGATGCTTAAAGCATCCTTTTTTATTATAAAGCCTTTTTAGCAGCTTCTAATATTTCATCAAAGTTTGGTTGGTTTGTAATTTCTTCTAAGTATTCTAGATGTATTACCTTATTGTTCTTATCAACAACGAAGGCTGCTCTTGTTAATAGACCTAGTTCTTCAATATAAGTTCCAGTTGCCTTAGCGAAAGATCTATCTTTATAGTCAGAAGCAGTAACTACATGCTTAACACCCTTAGCACCACACCATCTTGCTTGAGCAAATGGTAAGTCCATAGAGATTGTATAAACAGTAACTCCCTCTATTTCTGATATTCTTTCATTGAAAGTAGCAACCTCAAGGTCACAAACTGGTGTATCTATAGAAGGAACTGCTAAGAATACTCTCACACCTTCTGTATCTTTTAAATTTAAAGGGCTTAAATCATTTTTTACTACTACGAAATCTTTTAATGTATCTCCAACCTTTACTTCATCATGAGCTAAAGTCATTGGATTACCTGCAAAAGTAATTTTCATAATAACACCTCTTTTTCTTATTTTTAACTAATAATTATTATAAATTAATAATAACACTTAGAAAATAAAAAGTAAATACACATTATAAAATTTAATCTTGTATTATTAAATTTTTTCCAAATAGTTCTTTAAATAAATCAGAGCAGTTTAGAGCATCCTTAATTTCTAAAGATACATCCTTTGAAGACTCTATATTTATTATTACATCGTCCTTTGTTATTTCACAGTTTTTAATATTTATAGAACCAATCAAAGTTTTATCTAATGCCTCACTTATTCTAAGAATAAGTCCCATCTTTTCTATACTATGAATATCGAGTTTGTTTATTATACTTCCATATTGACAGAAGTTTATTCTATCTTTTTTATGGAAAGCAGCAGTATAAGCAGACATTAAAAGTTCTTTATGATTAACTCCACTTATTTGAGAATTAAGTATTATATAAAAAGAGTGCTTTTCGTGATCGTAATATCTTATGCTAATTCCTACATCATGAAGATAACTAGAAATTTTAAGCACCTTTAATAAGGTATCACTCATATTATGAATAGGCTTAAGCTCCTCAAAAAGTTTATTTGAAAGTTTATATACATTTTTTGCATGAACAACATCCATGTTATGTGAGTATAGTATTGAGTTTAAAGAATATTCAAGAATATCTTCAATGGTACCAAAAGTTTCCTCAATATGATTGAAGATAATACCTTCTCTAATACCACGCCCACTTACTATAACCTCATTGATATCTAAAAGCTTTACCAAAGTGTTTAATATAGCTGAGGAAGCAACAATTATGTCGGCACGATCACGGGAAAGTCCATCAATTTTATATCTTCCTTTAAGAGTTTTACTTTTAAGAAGATTATAAATACTACTTAAATCAAAATCAGAGAAACTATAATTGTGAGAGGTATTTATAGGATGCCTCTTTTTACATCTATCAATTCTACCTAAATTTCTAACAGAACCGCCTATTCCTATGATAGTTTCAAATTTTTCTTCAAAAAGCCAAGGAATGGTTTTAAAGTTATCTATTAAAAACTTATTAAGGTCCTCTTCCTGTTTATAATCTACTAAATCGCTTAAGCTATATCTATGAGTGAGATTTAAAGCACCAAAGGGTAGAGAAGTTGATTCTACTAATTTATTATTTTTAACCCATGCAATTTTAGTACTAGATCCACCAATATCGATAACAAGAGAGTTGTTTACATAAAGGCTGTTTATAACAGCTTTACCATCAAGGTTTGCTTCCTCATCCCCAGTTAATATAGTTACATCTAAATCAGCCTCTTTTTTAACTTTTAAAATAAACTCTTCTTTATTTTTAGATTTTCGAACAGCTTCTGTAGCGAAGGTAATTATATTATCAACATTCATATTTTCACAAAGCAGTCTAAAACTAATGAGAGTATTTATACACTGATTTATTTTTTCATTAGAAATACTACCGTTTATTTCCACATCTAGTCCGAATCTTAAGGTCTCTTTTATGTCAACTAGAACTTTAAATCCTCCTAGCTTATGAACTTCACTTACAACAAGTCTTACAGAATTAGAACCTATATCGATTATTCCTAACTTACCCATAATAAAACTCCTTTTATCATATAAACTATAAATTATAACCTATTATATATAATCTGAAGTTACTAAAGCAAGGATATAAGGAAGATTTAAGATTAGGATTTTGTATAGAACCGTAGAATTATATTAAATTAGCTTTTTGTCTCATTAAGCTATATTTTTTGAAAAAATTTATCTTTAGAAACTTAGTTTTTGCATTTTATATTTTTAGCTAGAATATGCAATTATTTTTAAAGATTTACATATTACTACAGGGAAATTTAGATAAATAATGAATGGGGCTGGAAAACATAGATAAATGTCGTATTCCCTTGTATATCATAGAATTATAGGGTATAATAAATTCAAAATATGATGAAATGGAGAATACAAACCATATGAAGGATTTTTTAATAATGACAGATTCCTGTTGTGATTTACCAATAGAGTATGTAAATGAAAAACATCTACACTATGTAAGTTTGACCTGTAATTTTGATGGGGTTGAATATAAGGATAATTTTGGTCAAACTCAAAGCTATAAAGATTTTTTTAATGGATTAAGACAAGGTATTATACCAAAAACATCACAACCAAGTTCTCAAGCATTTTATAATAAATTTGAAGAAATAATAAAACAGGGTAAGGATATAATATATCTTTGTGTATCTTCAGGTCTTAGTGGAACATTTAATGGAGCAAATGTAGCAAAGGATATGATTCTTGAAGAATATAGTGATGCTAATATTCATATAATGGATTGTTTAACTGCATCTTTGGGACAAGGCCTCCTAGTAATGAAGGCTATAGAGATGAAGGAAGAAGGAAAATCAAAGGAAGAGATTATAACTTATTTAGAAGAAGTAAAACAAAAATTAAACACTTATATTTTAGTAGATGATCTAAGTTATTTAAAAAGAGGGGGAAGAATATCCTCAGCAGCAGCAACTATTGGAATGGTTCTACATGTTAAACCAATACTTACTTTAAACCATGAAGGAAGAGTAATACCTATCCTAAAAGTTAAAGGAAGAAAAAAATCCATAGTAAAACTTATAGAAATAGCTAAAGAAAGAATAAAAAATGCTAAGGATGAAATAATAACAATATGTCATGGAGATTGCCTAGAGGAAGCTACAAAGCTTAAAGAAAGGCTTATGGAAGAGATAGGACCAAAAGATATTGTTGTAAACTATATAGGAAATACTGTAGGAGCTTATAGTGGAGCAGGAGCATTAGCTGTATTTTTCTTTGGTGAAGAAAGACAGCAGCATATGGTATAAATAAATTAAATATTATTATAATGAATAATATTTACAATTATATATAGTAAGGTTATAATATATTAGAATTTAATATATGGCTATGAAAAAGAAGAGTACATGGAAGATTATTTTAAAGAGAGTTAAGGATTGGTGGAACCTTGATAGATAAGTCCATGGAAGGAAGCTTTGGAGTATGGGTATGATCCCTTACATCATAAGTATCAAAGTGGGTTAAGTTTAACCAATTTAGGTGGTACCGCGGAAGTTTACCTTTCGTCCTAAGCTGTGCAAAGGATGAGAGGTTTTTTGTATTTTAACTCCTTTGAAATAAATATTTATTGATATATTTAGAAGAAATAATATAAGTTGACCTTAGATATTACTAAGAAATATGATTATTTTACTTCTACAAATATTAAAGTATATTATTATTAAAATTAAAGTATGGGAAAGGATGATAATATGGATTACAAAGTTTTAGCAGAGGCTATGCTAAAGGATATAACTAAAGAAAGAGAAGATTATTTAGGAAAGTATAAGAAGAGAAATCTTAAAGAAGGAGCTAAGGTTACAAGATATGCACCTTCTCCTACAGGATTTCAGCATATAGGAGGGGTTTTTGCAGCCCTAACTGCTGAAAGAATAGCAAAAAAAAGTGGGGGAGTTTTCTATTTAAGAATAGAAGATACGGATCAAAAGAGAGAAGTAGAAGGTGCTATATCTGATACTATAAAAACCATGCATAATTTTAACATAGAATTTGATGAAGGTATGGTTAATGATTATGATGAGAAGGGGGATTATGGTCCATACAAGCAAAGTAAAAGGGGAGAAATATATAAGACTTTTGCTAAGGAGCTTGTAGAAAAAGGATTAGCATATCCTTGTTTTTGTAGTGAAGAAGAAATAAGCAAAATAAGAGAAGAGCAAACTTCCCTTAAAGAAAACCCAGGATATTATGGAAAGTGGGCTAGATGTAGAAATCTAAGTGTTCATGATGCTGTAGAGAAGATAAATAAGGGAGAGAAGTTCGTTATAAGACTAAAATCCCCTGGAGATATAGAAAAGAGAGTGGAGTTTCATGATTTAGTTAAGGGTGATATATCTTTCCCGGAAAATAATCAAGATATAGTAATAGTAAAATCAGATGGTCTTCCAACCTATCATTTTGCTCACGCTATAGATGATGCTTTAATGGGAACTACTCATGTTACAAGAGGAGAAGAATGGCTTCCATCCCTTCCTATTCATGTTCAATTATTTGATGTTCTAGGATTTACTCCTCCAAGCTTTGCTCATATACCTCAGGTTATGAAGCTTGATGGGGAAGCAAAGAGAAAGTTAAGTAAGAGAAAAGATCCAGAGAGTGCTGTTAGCTATTATAGAGAAGAAGGATATCCAACTCAATCTGTAATTGAATATCTTCTTAATATAATAAACTCAAACTTCGAAGAGTGGAGAGAAGAAAACCCAAAAACACCTTATACAGAATTTAATGTTGAACTGGAGAAAATGAGTAAGAGTGGAGCTCTATTTGATATTGTAAAACTTAATGATGTAAGTAAGAATGTTATATGTAGAATGACAGAAGATGAAATGTATAATTTATATGTAGAATGGGCAAAGGAATATAGTGAAGCTATGTATAAATTAGTAACAGATCATGAAGCTATGACTAAAGCTATATTTAACATAGATAAAGATGGAGCCAAACCAAGAAAAGACTATGGAAAATGGAATGAGGTAGAAGAGAAGATATACTACTTCTTTGATGAATTATTCTATGGTGAAGATAAAGAGGCTATTGAGATGCCTAAAAATATATCTTTAGAGGAAGCTAAGAGAATTATAGATAAATATAAAGAAATATTTGATATAAGTGTAGACCAAGAGACTTGGTTTAAAGGACTTAAAGAATTCGCAGTAGCTGAAGGATATGCTGCAGATAGGAAGAGCTTTAAGAAGGACCCAGAAAGTTTTAAGGGAATGGTATCTGATGTGGCTGGAATTGTTAGAAGTGCCTTAACTCATAGAACTAATACGCCAGATCTTTATACTATAATGGTTATACTTGGAGAAGAAAAGGTTAGGGAGAGATTTAATAAGTTTATCTAATGTATACTGTCTCTATAATTAAGTTGACAAAAGTATATTACCTGTATATAATGAATTGTAAAAATTAATAGTAAAATTCTATGAAAAGAAGAGTACTTTAAGTTTTTTCTTTTAGCGAGTAAGGATAGAGTGTGAGCCTTATAAGAAGCCTTAAAGGAAGAGAATCTTTGAGAAGCTTATCTGAAGTTTTTAATTAGTAAGTTAAGTCGCATTATAGCGTTAGAATATAAAGTGGATTGGTATATTTAAACTAATCAATTTGAGTGGTACCGCGGATGTAAGTTCGTCTCTTATTTTTTAAGAGACGAACTTTTTTATTATTTAAAAAATCAAATAAATTTATGTTAAAGAATTATAGGGTAATAATCCCTTGTGAATTTGTATTTAGGTAGGAATAAGAGGAGGAATAAAAATGGATTATAAAAATCTTGTGGCTAAAAGGATCAGTGAATTTGTAGAATTGGATGAAAGTACTATAGAAAAGTTTTTAGAAATACCACCAAAGTCAGAAATGGGAGATTATGCATTTCCATGTTTTCAGTTAGCAAAATCAATGAGAAAAGCTCCTAATATGATAGCGGAGGAACTTAAGGAAAAGATAAATAAAGAAGGATTTGAAAAAATAGAAAATCTAGGACCATATTTGAATTTCTTTATGGATAAGGCATCCTTTGGCCAGGAAATAATAGAAACTATATTAGAAGAGAAAGAAAATTATGGAGGATCTAATATAGGAGAAGGAAAGACAGTTTGTGTTGAATATTCTTCTCCTAATATTGCAAAACCATTCCACGTAGGTCACCTATTCTCAACAGCTATAGGTAATGCTTTATATAAAATGATGAGTTTTGAAGGGTATGATACAGTGGGAATAAACCACTTAGGAGATTGGGGAACACAGTTTGGTAAGCTAATATCGGCTTATAAAAGATGGGCAGATGAAGAAGCTTTAGAAAAAGAGCCAATAAAAGAGCTTTTAAGAATATATGTTAAGTTCCATGATGAGGCAGAGAAGGACCCATCTCTTGAGGATGAAGGAAGAATGTATTTTAAAAAGTTAGAGGATGGAGATTCAGAATCAATAGCTTTATGGAATAGATTTAAAGAACTTTCATTAAAAGAATTTGACAAAGTATATGGTATGCTTAATGTTAAGTTTGATTCTCTTGCAGGAGAAGGTTTCTATAATGATAAAATGGAAGCTGTAGTTAAGGAGATAGATGAAAGAGGAATTCTTGTAGATAGCAATGGAGCTAAAGTTGTAATGCTAGAAGAGTACAATATGCCTCCTTGTATAGTGTTAAAATCTGATGGGGCAAGTATATATGCTACAAGAGATTTAACAGCTGCTAAGTATAGAAAAGATACCTATAACTTTGATAAAAGCATATATGTGGTAGGGAAGGATCAAAAGCTTCACTTTAGTCAGGTATTCAAAACTTTAGAGCTTATGGGACATGACTGGGCTAATAATTGCCATCATGTATCTTTTGGACTTGTTAGATTTGCAGATAAAAAGCTTTCTACAAGAAAGGGAGATGTAATACTTCTTGAAGATTTATTAAACGAGGCTATATCTAAGACAAGAGAAACCATAGAGGAGAAAAATCCAAACCTTGAGAATAAGGAAGAGGTAGCTAAAAAAGTAGGTATAGGAGCCATTGTATTTACTTATCTTAAAAACTCAAGGGAAAGAGATATGGTATTTAACTGGGATGAGATGCTAAGCTTTGATGGAGAAACAGGACCTTATGTTCAATATACTTATGCAAGAGGTAATAGTATATTAAATAAGGCTGGAGAAATTAAAGGGGAAGCAGACTATAGTAAGCTTACATCCAAGGAAGAGTTTGAGCTTGTTAAAACCTTAGAAGGATTTAATAACTCAATACTTATTGCTATAGAAAAACTTGAACCATCTATAGTTACTAGATATGTAATAGAGGTTGCAAAAACTTTTAATAAATTCTATAATAATCACTCAGTGCTTAACGTAGAAGATGAAGGATTAAAAATAGCTAGATTAAGGATGATAGAGGCTACTTGTCAAGTTATAAAAAATGCATTAAACTTAATAGGTATAGAAACCGTTGAAAAGATGTAATATAAGGAATCTTAAAAAATAACTTTTTAGTATAATGTTGTATTTTATCTAATACTGACTTTGTTATTTATCTGGTACTCCTAGTATCAATATGATAAGTCTTATTGTATTACACAAAATATACTCAGTATTTTTGACTATTTATGTTATTTCAGATACCTAAAATAACAATTGGTTATATAGCCAATTGTTATTTTACTTTTTAAAAAATATTTTCAATAATTAAAATAGTAAAATTTAAACCCGAAATTCTAATTTAGCTATATAATATATAGTAGCAGAGATTTATTAAAACAAAAATATCTCAATAAATAGAACTTTTAAGTTATAAATATCAGTAAGGTTTTAATTTGTTTAAAGGATTGGTAATTAATGATAGTAAAAAATGAGTTAATAAACTTAGAGTTAGATGAGGATATTATTAAAGTGTATAATTTAAAAGACATTGCATATTTTGATATAGAAGCTAGTAAAATGCAAAATGGAGAAGAATTTCTATTCGCTATATCCATAGGACGCTTTTTAAACAACACTTATAAAGTAACTCAGTACTTTGGGGAGAAAGTTAGTGAGGAGAAAAAAATAATAAAGTTTTCTAAAGATATTTTAGAGAAATATAGTATTTGGAGTACATTTAAT
>NZ_JBFNEO010000048.1:0-15687 GCF_040797585.1 Clostridium sp. | reverse complement strand
CTTTTTTCACTATATTAATATCAGTGATATCATCTTTCCCTAAATCTCTAAATCTATTTATTAAATTTACTATCTTCTCTTGACCTTCTTTTCCTTTAAGATCTATTGAAATAAGCTTTTCTTTTGAATATCCATACTTTTCATAAATCTCAATAAGTCCATCATATAAACTCATTTTTCTTTCCTTATAATATAAGGACATTTCTGCTATTAAAGTTGCTGCAATTACTGCATCCTTATCTCTAACAAAATCACCTGCTAAATATCCATAGCTTTCTTCTAATCCAAAAATAAAATTTTTGCTATTATTTTCTTCAAACTCTCTAATTTTTTCTCCAATGTACTTAAATCCAGTTAAAACCTCTAAAACTTCTACATTAAAATCTTTTAATATATGCTTTATAGAATCAGTTGTAACTATGGTTTTTATAACAATAGAATTTTCCTTTAACAGATTCATTTCCTTAAGTGATGATGCTATATAGTTTGCTAAAAGCATACCTGTTTGATTTCCTGTAAGAACTCTCCACTGACCACTATTATCCTTTATAACTACTCCTATTCTATCGCAGTCTGGATCTGTGCCAAATATAACATCTGCATTGATTTCTTTAGCCTTTTCTAAAGCTATATCGAATACTCTTGGGTCTTCTGGATTTGGATATGGTACCGTTGGAAACTCGCCATTTGGTTCCCTCTGCTCTTCTACTATTGTTAAGTTTGAATATCCAAGGTCTCTTAAAACCCTATTAATAGGCATAAGCCCTGAACCATGTATAGGGGTATATATTATATTCAAATTTTCACTTTTATTACTAACTAAATCTTTTCTTATTGTTAAACCTTTTACTTTTTCAATATAAGACTCATCTATTTTACTTTCTATGTAATTTAAAAGACCCTTATCCATAGCTTCTTTTTCACTTATATGTTTAACATCTTCAAAACCTTCTACATTATTAACACATTCTATTATATCCCTAGCCAAATTATCGGTTACTTGACAACCGTCATCTCCATATACCTTATATCCGTTATATTGCTTAGGATTATGTGAAGCGGTAATAACTATTCCTCCACTGCATTCTAACTCTCTAACTGCAAATGAAAGCATTGGTGTTGGTCTTAAATCCTCAAACATATGCACCTTTACTTTATTTGCTGCAAAAACTAGTGCTGCCCTAGTTGCAAATTCTTTAGACATTATTCTAGAGTCATATGCTATTGCAACAGAAGGATTTTTATACATATTATTTAAATAGTCACAATACCCTTGAGTAGCTTTACCTACAGTGTAGATATTCATTCTATTAGAACCTGCTCCAATAACTCCTCTTAATCCTCCAGTTCCAAACTCTAAATCTTTATAAAATCTATCTTCTATTTCTTTTTCATCTGTTATACTTTTTAACTCTTCTTTAGTTTTTAAATCTATAATACTGGATTCTATCCACTGATTATACTTTTCTTTATACATGATTTCCTCCTTTATGTAGAACTATAGTTTTTATTTTAAAAAGCTGTCTCTTTTGAGACAGCTAAAGTTAATTTTAAGTTTTAATCATTGTTATTTTATATATAGATGTAATATATAATTAACCTTTGAATATGCTTTAAATCGTAGTAGACTGAAGTTTAGTTTAAAGTGTTATGTAATACATGTATAGAGAAAAGAGGCTGTCTTTCATTAATGTATCCTATGGCTACCAACTGTAACAGCCCCTTTTAAAATTTCTTCACCTAATTATTTAATCTTACCTCTTAGTTCATCTGCTACTGATTTAGCCATGCTTTCTACGTTTATTCCACCTTTTCCATTGTTGTTTGATAATATTACCTCATCAAGGTTTTGCCACTGGATTCCACCTATTTCATTTTGTTGAACTACGTTGTTAAATCCACGTGATATTTCACTTGATTTTGATATTACATCTAATGCATATTTCTTATCTGGATTTATATCTCCTATTTTTTCAACCTTTGACTTAAATGCTGATGGAACTTTCCATTCAGTCATTGCATTTGTTATATCTAATAAAGCTTCAAAAGCAACATCTTGATTCTTACTTTGTGAAGACATAACTGTTGATGCAGTCCAGTTAAATGTTACATGATTTTTGCTACCTGCTGGCATAACAGCCATTCCAACTTCAAACTTTTCACCAGCTTCTCTTACCTTACGCTCAACGTCATCATTAGCTCCACCAACCATCATTGCAATCTTACCATCAACAAATCCTTGTTCTACACCTAATGATTTAGCTTCTTGGTATGGCATTGTAGCTGAAGTATCTGTCATTATCTTTGTAGCTACTTTTAATCCTTCTATTGATTCAGGTGAGTCTAAAGTAACAGTACCATCTTTCGCTACTATATCTCCACCTTCACCCCAAGTAAATATTGCTGTTGGAAGACTTCCTGTTGTTGCAAATCCATAATTTCCATTTTTAGTTAACTTCTTTGCATCATTATAAAACTCATTCCAATTCCAGTTCATTGTTGGCTCTGTAATTCCCGCATCCTTAAACATTGATTTATTGTAATATACTACATATGGTTGACCTATCCATGGTAATCCATATGTTTTATCCTTATATTTTGCTGTATCTAAAGAACCTGGTAAATAATCATTCATATCAACCTTGCTTTGATTAGCTAATTTGTCGTTTATATCAACAATTGCCCCATTCTCAGCGTAAGCTGGTATATATTCTTGAGCTAACCAGAATAAATCTGGAGCTTGATTTCCTGAAGTCATTGTTTGTATTTTTACATAATAGTCCTTAGGTATTACCATTTGAGTTAACTTATATTTATCTTGGCTTGAGTTTACCTTTGATAATACATCATCAAACTCTTTAGCTTCACGCTCATTAGCCCAAGTAGCTATCTTTAACTCTACTGGTCCGTTGGTAGCTGCTTCTTCCTTTGATCCACATGCCATAAGTCCTGTTGCTGTAATTGTAACAATACCTAAGGCTATTAGTCTTTTAATAGTTTTTCTCATAGTCATCCTAAGATTCCTCCTATATTTTTATATTATTTATCAAAAGCTTCTAATACATCTTCTAATCTCATAGTTCCACATGCCATAGATGTATCTGAAACTCCATAATACATTGTAATAATGTTGTCTTTCATAACATGACCACATCCAAATACTACCCCTCCAAAGAATCCATTTCTTTCATATTCTTCTTTAGGTTCTATTATTGGTTTTTCAGTACGAGCTATTACTTTAGTTGGGTCATTTAAGTCTAGTAATACTGCTCCCATACAATAACGATGGTCTTTAGTTGCTCCATGGTATATTTCAAGCCATCCTTTTTCTGTCTTTATAGGAGTAAGTCCTGCCCCTATTCTTCCTGAATCCCAGTTATCCTGGTTAACTTTTAGAAGTAATTTGTGATTTCCCCAGTGATTTAAATTCTCTGATTCAGCTATCCATATATTAAAATCACCTACACTCTTTAAACTAGGTCTGTGTAGTGCATAGTACTTTCCATTTATCTTTTCTGGGAATAGTATTACATCTTTATTTTCTGGTGCAAATATCATTCCATGATAATTTTTATTCTTAAAGTCCTTTGTTGAAACCATAGCTTCCCCAACTCCATCTGGTGAAACTGCTGTATAAGTTATATAGTATGTATCATCTATCTTGCTTATTCTTGCATCTTCAACTCCAAAGGTTTCTGATGCATTGGATGGATATATAAATGGCTTTTCATCTACTTTAAAGTTAAATCCATCCTTACTTCTAGCTATTCTTAAATAAGATAATGATGTTAAATATTTAAATCCATTTAAATTAGATACATGCTTTATAAGTCTACTATCATCAAAATTATAATCTTTATCATTTTTATTAAACTCTAAAAATTCGGTTTTACCTTCTTCTGCATTGTATATAGTTGGTTTTCCTATATTTTCATCTTCACTTATAGGCCTCTCAGCAACTCTAAGAAGCATTAAAGTTTCTCCATTATACTCTGCTATTCCAGCATTAAACGCCCCTATTACTTCATGATTTTCGTGATATGGTTTTACATCTTCTGGTGTTATTATAGGGTTGTTCTCATATCTTATAAATTCCATAAGTCTTCTCCTTTAGTTTTACATATTATAGAAAGGGTCCTTTATTTCTATCTTCTGTGCATCAGCATCGCTTATCCCAGCATATAATTCTGCCTTTCCATCACCATGTCTTATAAGTCCACCTGAGAAAACTACATCTTCAAGATCTGGTCTCTTAGCTTCACTTTCTAAGAACTCTTTTCTTATGGCTATAAGCTTTGGCTCTGTATATTCTTTAGTTTCTATATTTAATGTTATGAACATTGGATAGTAATGTCTGTTTCCTTCTTTATCAAAAGAAGCTATGTGTCCTAAAATTCCAACTAACTTTTCATTAAGAACATGTATCTCATTACCACCACCCCATTCTTCTTCTATGAATAAATCCTTCATTAGAGGTGCATTGTCTACAACTTCAATAGTTAAATCCTTAAGAGAATCCACTATGGTATATCCTACTTTTCCTCTTCCCCCTTTTTCTCCTTGAGGACGAGTAACTACTATAATTTTTCCATCTTTAAGTTCCGCTATTCTTAAATCCTTCATTCCCATAGGTCCCTCAAAGAATCTTTCTAATGTATATATATCTTTTCCCTTATAGAACACTGTTTTCCATTCCATTTCATGGGTACTATTTTCTTTTAATCTAACCTCAACTCCACCAACTATAAGCTCTTTATTTATAAATGTATAGAAAGGGTCTTGCAGATCAAAAACAGGAGCATCTTCTATTAAACACCAATTTGAGTCTTCATTTTCAAAGAAACAAACCTTTGAGAATTCACTATCTCTAGGCTCAACACGACCTAATATTATAGTTTTATCATTACTTTTAAAAGGAGCAGTTATGTTATATACATCCTTACCTTCTACACCTTTAAAATGTATTTTCTCAGCCTTTTTCTCATAGTTATTAGCTAAATATTCTTTTAATAACTCTTCGCATGTTCTCATCTTTTAGCTCTCCTTTTTTAATATCTTTGCTTCATATGGTTTTATTAAATTATTTTTATTGTTTTCTAAGCTTGAGCATATAACTTTAAAATTCTCCTCATGATTTATATTCTGCTCTTTGTCTCCAAAGTTTAGATAAACACTTATGACTTCTTCATTAAAGGTTCTTTCAAAATAAATCATCTCTTCTAAAAGTGATATTTCATTGTACTTGCCTAGCTTTAGTGCTTCGCAATTATTTCTAACTTCTATAACCTTTTTATAATAATTTAATATTGAATCTTCTATATTCTTTTGATTTTCTACACTTATACCTTCACTGGACTTAGGGAATTTTAGCCAAGGTATATCCTCTGTGAATCCATAGTTCTTACTATTATCCCACTGCATAGGCGCTCTAGACTTATCTCTACTTTTTTCATTACCATCCTCTAAAGCCTTTTCTTCTTTATATCCTTTTTCAATGGCTATATCATATGCTGTTCTTCCTTGAATGTCATTTATATCTTCAAAGGATTCTGCCTTATAATTCTCAAGACCTATTTCTTCTCCATAGTATATAAATGGTACTCCTTTAGCTGTACATATTAGTGTAGCCATAAGCTTTGATAATTTATTTTTTTCTATATTGCTATTTTCAAATCTTGAAACCATCCTTGGCATATCATGACTATTAAAAAATATAGTTTCAAGCTTTTCTTCCCCATAGATTTCATTCATATTTTTTATATTTTCATAGATTTTGTTTATATTAAAGCTTTCCATACTTCCTAAGTTAAAATTAAACACCACATCTAAAAGCTCGTGTCCAACATAGTTTTTAAGTACTTCTAGGTCATCAGATCCAACTTCTCCTACAACAAACAAATCTCCATGACTCTTTATTTCTCTTACAATTTCAGATATAACCTCTAATACTCCAGGTTGATCTTTATCATATAGATGTTCTTGGTCACCCTTTTCATTCTTAGGATTATTTTCAAAACTGTTATTAACCTTTAAAAAGTTAATTACATCTAATCTAAAACCATCTATGCCTTTTGAAGCCCAAAACTCAATGATCTTATACATTTCATTCCTAACTTCTTGGTTCATCCAATTTAGGTCAACCTGCTCTTTAGCAAAAGCATGATAGTAATATTCATCAGTGGCTTCATCATATTCCCAAGCACTTTTTCCGAAAAAAGATTCCCAATTATTTATTTCATCTTTAGTTTTCCATATGTAAAAATCTCTTTTAGGATTAGTTTTTGATTTCTTAGATTCTAAAAACCACTGATGCTCACTGGAGGTGTGATTTAAAACTAAATCCACAATTACCTTTATATCTCTTTCATGAGCTTCTTCTATAAAATTTTTAAAATCATCCATATCTCCATATAAAGGATCTATGTTATAGTAATCTTTTATATCATATCCATTATCATTTCTAGGAGAAGGGTAAAATGGAGTTAACCATATTCCCTTTACCCCCATAAACTTTAAGTGATCAAGTTTTGAGGTTATTCCTTTAAAATCTCCTATACCATCTTTATTACTATCTTTAAAAGAAGGCATGTATATTTCATAAAAGACTCTATGATTCCACCAATTATTCTTCATTATATTCCCCAATATTTAATCCAGTTTCCTTATCAAAAATGTGTATCTTAGCAGCATTTACTACAAATTCTAAGTCAGTTTCATTTTCAAGCTCCACATAGGCAGGAACCTTTAAATACATATCGCTTCCTAGAGCCTTCATAAGAACTACAGAGTGATCGCCTCTCATTTCAACTAATAAGACTTTTCCTTTAAGCTTAGAATTTGCATATCCCTCTAGATAAACATTCTCAACCCTTATATCCTCTGGTCTAACTCCCATAATTACTTCTTTACCTTCATATTTTGAAAGTTTATCCTTAAGCTTTGGAGCTACATCTATAACATCATTGCCTACAATAAACTTTCCATTTGAAACCTTTGCGTTAATAAGATTTATTTCTGGATCTCCTATGAATTTAGCTACAAATAGGTTCTTTGGTCTATAATATAAATCTCTAGGAGTTCCTATTTGTTGTATAACCCCTTGTGACATTACCACTATTTTATCTGCCATGGTCATAGCCTCAACCTGATCATGGGTTACATATATAGTAGTTACCCCTAACTGCTTATGAAGCTTTAAAATCTCTATACGCATCTTACTTCTAAGTTTTGCATCTAAGTTTGATAAAGGTTCATCCATTAAGAATATACTAGAGTTTTGAACCATGGCACGACCTAAGGCAACCCTTTGTCTTTGTCCCCCAGATAATTCACTTGGCTTCTTTTCTAAGTATTCATTAAGTCCTAGGACTTCTGAAACCTCTTCAACCTTGTTTTTTATAACTTCTTTCTTCTCTTTTTGAATCTTAAGTCCAAAAGCTATATTTTCTGCATTTGTCATATGTGGATATAATGCATAGTTTTGAAACACCATTGATATATCTCTATCTTTAGCATGTACGTTATTAACTACTTTTTCATTAATTACTAACTCTCCGTGAGTTATTTCTTCTAACCCTGCAATCATTCTAAGCATGGTAGATTTCCCGCAACCTGATGGTCCTATTATTGCTACAAATTCATTTTTATTTATTTCTAAGTTAAAATCATCTACTGCTAAGGCTTTATTTTCATATACTTTATAAATATTTTTCATTTTAATATATGTCATCTAAACCATTCCCCTCTCCTGTATAATCACTTGTTACGCACTTTCTAACTTCATCCTTTATGAGAACACTAAATATTATTGATATAAGGATTAAGCTTATAAAATCCATAGTGGTATTTCCTAGATTAGCAACTCTCCAAACTATAAAAGATACTAAACTTGATATTACTGAACTTACAGTTAAATACTTAAAGATTATCTTTACCTTTATTCTTCTCTTTGTTAAGTATTGAGTTAGTGTAGTAATTGCTAAATAAACTAAGGCTAATCTTAATAATATTCCTAAAATACTAGATACAACCCTCATTAAATGGTAGGAAATTATTATGTCTTGTATTTCTTTCCCTAATCTTTCTTTTGTGTATCCATCCGTGTATTCTATGATTTCCTCATTTCCATTAAAAGCTAATACTGTGTTATTACTTGTTATATTTATATAATTCTTTTCTTTTATCTCTTCTTCTTTTCCATTGAAATAAATCTCTTTTTCATTTGAAAAATCTAATTTGTTATCTATAGGTTCTAGTTTATTATTTTTAAATTCTGTATTATCTAAGATATACTCAAGTCTATTAAGCTTATAACTTACCTCTTCTCTACTAGTAACCACGCTAGGTACTAAACTATTTAAAATAGTTATTGTTAAGAAAATTATGCTTAAAACCATTGGTATACTCTTTATTTTATTTGAAATAAGTTTTAACTTTTTCATATTAATACTATTTCACCCCATCATTTTTATTTGACCCAATAAAGTATTTTTGTGATGAGAAGAATAAAATTAATATTGGTAATATAGATATTGTTGTAGCTGCCATAAGTAATGGCCAGTTAACTTCAAACATTCCTTGGAACATTGCAAGACCAACTTGAACCGTAAACTTATTCATATCATTTAAATAAATAAGTGGTGTTAAGAATGAATTCCAAGTTCCCATAAAGGATGAGATTGTTATTGTTAATATAGCTGGTATAGACATAGGAATATATATTTTCCAAAGTACTTTCCAGCTGCTGGCTCCGTTCATATATGCTGCCTCTGAAAATGCCTTAGGTATTGACTGAAAATATTGAGTCATAAAGAATATGTGTACCGCCTGACCTCCTATTGCTGGTAGTATTAAAGGAATATATGTGTTTATAAATTGTATTCCTGTAATCTCCCCAAGTTTTGCCCAAAACACATATCCTGGTACTATGGTTATTTCTCCAGGTAACATTATTGTTCCAAGCAAAAACATAAATAATATCTTTTTACCTTTAAATTTATATCTAGAAAAACCATAAGCAACTATTAAGGAAACTATCACTTCAAAGAAGGTAACTCCTATAGTAAAAAATGTCGTATTGATTATAAATCTCATAAAAGGCACTTTAGTAAATACCTGTAGGTAATTTCCCCATTCTACTGTAGTTGGTATCCATTTAGGTGGAACTGCAAATACATCTCCACTTGTTTTTAATGATGTTGATATCATCCAAAAGAATGGTGCAAGCATTGATATTGCTACTAATATTAGTATTAAATGCTTTATTCCTTTATTTAAGATCTCTTTTTTATCTTTATTCTTCTTACTATGTTTAAGAAGGGCTTCCACTTTATTATTTGTATCTAATGTATTTAAATTCTCCATATCCACCTACTCCTCACTTTGATTTCCATACTTCCAAAAATCTGTGAATCTAAATATTAACATTGTTATAAGCATTATTATTATTAAGAACACCCATGACATAGCTGAAGCATATCCCATTTTAAAATATTTAAAGGCTGTATCATAAATTTGAAGCAATATGAATTGTCCTTGATTTCCTGCTCCTCCTAATATATAAGCATCATTAAACTTTTTAAAAGCTCCTATTATACCCATTATTAGGTTGTAATATAATATAGGTTTCATCATAGGTATTGTTATTTTTATTAATGTTCTAAATTTACTTGCTCCCTGTATTTTTGCTGATTCATATAGATCCTTAGGAACTTCGTTTAAAGCAACTAAGTATGTGAGCATTCCTGCTCCTGCCCCCCATAAACTTATTAGTATATAGGATGGTAATACCCAGTTTGGATCGTTTAACCAACCTGGTCCTTGTATATGAAATAAATTCAATAGATTATTTAATAGTCCATTTTTAGGATCAAGTATCCATCTCCAGATTATACCTACTGCAACTCCAGAAACTACAGCTGGTAAATAGTAAATAGTTCTATAAATATTCATGCCTTTCAATTTACTAGTCATTACTAGTGCTATTGTAAAGGAAGCTATCATACCTATAGGCACAGATACTAAAGCATATTTAACTGTAACCATTAAAGAATTTAAAAAGTACTTGTCTTGGAATATATTCTTAAAGTTTTCTAATCCTATAAATTTAGGTTGACCTATAGCCGGCCAATCCATAAAGCTCATTACCAAAGACATTATTAGTGGTACAAAGCTAAATATTAAAAATGCTATATACCATGGCGCTATATAAAAATAACCTTCACTTATCTTCTTCTTTTTCTTTCTTCCATTTAAGAGATATTCTATTTTTTCTTCTTTATCCATAGAATGTAAGTTTTTCATATTGCCCTCCATTACATTATTTTTTATCGCAACATTACAAATTGTAAATGTAATGTTGAATTCCGTCGAATCATTCCTTGAAATCATTATCTCACCATTATACTCCCTTGTCAATACGTTTTCACTTGAAAATAACGTGATTTTAATTCCAGTTTTAGTTTTGTAATGTTGAGTTGTAATGTTAAATAACGTTGTTTGTATAGTAGAATATTTGACATTGTTCTATTTAAAATATATACTTCTTATAACTGTTATAGTTTTCAAGGAGAGTGTTCGTATGAAGAAAATCACAATGCAAGATATCGCAGATAAACTTAATATATCTAAAAACTCAGTTTCTCAAGCATTGTCTAATAAACCAGGAGTAAGCGAAAATACCAGAGATCTAATCATAAAAACAGCTGATGAATTAGGTTATATATATAAAAATCAAACTTCAAGTATTAGTAAACCAAAATATCTTGGGCTAATAGCCTCTGATTTTGCTTTTTCTAAAAAAAGCTTTTTTGGAGAGATATTTTTATCCTTGGAAAAGGAATGTAAAGAGCAAGGATATGCTCTTTTAACCCAGTCCATTTCTGATTTTGATAAGGAAAATTTAAACTTTCCTTATTTTATAGAACAAAATATGATTGAAGGTCTTTTCATAGTTTCTCATATATCAAATAATTATATTCAAAAAATATTAGAAACTAATATACCAGCAATACTTGTTGATCACCATAACCCTAGGTTTTTATGTGATGCTGTTTTAACAAACAATAGACTTGGCTCTTATCAAGCAGTTAAACATCTTATAGAAAAGGGTCACACTAGAATAGGATTTATGGGAGATGTACAATTTTCTCCTAGTTATTATGAAAGGCTTGATGGATATTTATTAGCTTCTAAAGAGTTTTCTTTAGAGCCGGATTATTCCATAATATTGGATAGCATAGAAGAGAAACAAGATGTGATTTTTGAGAAACTTTCTTCTTTAGAACATCATCCCACTGCCTGGATATGTGTTAATGACGGATTAGGATATTTTGCACTTTCTTATTATCAAGAAAATAATTTTAAGATTCCTTATGATATTGCTATATGTAACTTTGATAATGGATATTTATCAAGGGTATCAAAGCCTAACATAACAACCATAGACATAAACTTAAAATACTACGGTAAAAAAGCCTTTTCTCAACTTTTAACTAGAATAGAAAATCCAGATGAACCTTTTATAGAAATATTATTACCAACCTCATTAATAGAGAGAGAATCTTCTTAAAATGAGGTTTATATAATCCTAATGAAACTAGTGTTATCCCATTTAGCTTCATTAGGATTATATTTTGGGTGAATTTATTACCACTAACATATATTTAATATTAAGTACTTTAAAGAGTATATCTATATCTCTATGGATGTATTACATCACACCTTAAAATGAACCTCAATCTACTATGATTTACAGCATACTCAAAAATTATGTTTAGATAAGGTACCCATATATAGATACAAACTTTCAAACTATCATGATTTATGGTCCATTGAAAGCTTGAGTTTTGAGATTGTATATATAATTAAGAGGTATGAAATCTATATCTAAACTTCATACCTCTTAATCTTAAAATCATTATTTTAAAATATATATTTATATTTTAGTTTTCTTCAACTACCTTAACATTCTCTTCTCCAAAGGCATCTCTTAAAACATCTATAGCATTACTATCTAGATTTACCCACATATCCTTAGGTACCTTAAATGCTTTTCTTTCCTTCTCTGCAAATAATATTACTGAAGTATTTCCCTCGTACTTAGAAACAAGAGCTTTTAATGAAGGTTTTATTTCTTTTATAGTGTCTATATTCTTAACCTTTATATAAACCTTAGATGAATCTATTTTCTCTAAAGGTACTATGTTTTCACATACTATCTTTGGAGGTTCATCCTCCCTAATCATAACTCTTCCCTCTATTACTACCATATCATCTACATTAAGCATTGGTCCTATTCTCTCATAGGATTTTGGGAATACAAGACCTTCTATAGTTCCTGTTAAATCCTCAAGTCTTATAAATGCCATAAAGGCATTGTTTCTAGTTATCTTTCTTGTAAGTTCAGATATTATTCCTCCAACCTTTACCCTTTGGCCATCCTTTACAAGATCATTACTTTCTAATATATCTCTAGCTATGGTGGCTACCCCTTCCTCTGATCCTAACTCTATTTCTTCAAAGGTTTCAGTGTAGTCCTTAAGAATTTTTGAGATACTAATTGAGGTCTGCATTTTAAGACTTCTCTCATAATCTTCAAGAGGATGACCTGATAGATATAACCCTATCATCTCTTTTTCCATAGATAGCTTATATTTTTTCTCAAATTCCTTTATATTAGGATATTTTATTGTAATCATAGACTCTTCTTCCTCTCCCATAGCTGAGAATAGAGAAAGTTGTCCTTCTATGTTCTTCTTCTTCTGAGCACTTATTCCATCCATTATTTTTTCATAAACTGCTAGCATCTGAGATCTAAACACATTAAATTTATCAAAGGCTCCTGCCTTTATCAAGCTCTCGGCTGCTCTTTTGTTAACTGATGATATATCCACCTTATTACAAAAATCGTAGAAACTTTTAAAAGGTCCAGTTTTACCTCTAGATTCAACTATACTTTCAACTACATTTATACCAACATTCTTTATGGCACCAAGACCAAATCTTATAGTATCTCCTTTTACTGTAAATCTTGTATAGCTTTCATTTATGTCTGGTGGAAGTACTTGTATTCCAAGACTTTCTGCAAAGGCTGTATAATAAGCTACCTTTTCATTGTTACCCATAACGCTGTTTAACATTGCTGCAATGTACTCCACTGGATAGTATTTCATAAGATATCCTGTTTGGTATCCTATAACTCCATAAGCCGCTGCATGGCTTTTATTAAATGCATAGGACGCAAAATCCATCATTTGGTCAAATATCTTATTTGCTGCTTCTTCACTTATGCCATTCCTTACACACCCTGGAACCTCTACGTTTCCAGCCTCATCTACAACACCATGTATAAAGTTCTTTCTTTCTTCTTCCATGACCTTATGCTTTTTCTTAGACATAGCTCTTCTTACAAGGTCACTTCTTCCCATAGAGTATCCCGCTAATTTTCTAACTATTTCCATTACTTGTTCTTGATAAACCATTACCCCATAGGTTACATTAAGAATACTCTCTAGTTCTTTAGTTTCATACTGAACCTTATCTGGATTCCTCTTACATTCCACATATCTTGGAATTTCAGCCATTGGGCCTGGTCTATAAAGACTTATACCAGCTATTATATCCTCAAGGGAGTCAGGTTTTAACTCCTTCATAAAGCTAGTCATTCCTGGAGATTCTAGCTGGAATACCCCAACGGTCTTTCCTTCTCCTATCATCTTATAGACCTCTTCATCATCAAAATCTAAGGAATCTAAGTCAATTGAATCCCCTCTATTTTGCTTTATCATCTTTACAGCATCCTTCATAACTGTAAGTGTTCTAAGTCCTAAGAAATCCATCTTAAGTAATCCTAGCTCCTCAAGAGTTCCCATGGTGAACTGAGTTACTATGTTTTCTTCATTTCTTTGAAGTGGCACATATTCCACCAATGGTTTTGAGGATATAACAACTCCTGCTGCATGGGTTGAGGTATGTCTTGGAAGTCCCTCAAGGGTTCTACTTACATCTATAAGTTCTCTAACCCTTTCATCCTTCTCATAGGCTTCCTTAAACTCTGGATTCATATCTAAAGCCTTATCTATGGTTATATTTAAAACAGTAGGAATCATTTTAGCTACCCTATCCACTTCTCCATAGGAATAGTTCATTGCTCTTCCAACATCTCTTATACAAGCTCTTGCTGCCATGGTTCCAAAGGTTATTATCTGAGCTACATTGTCTTTACCATACTTATCTACAACGTAATCTATAACCTCTTGCCTTCTCTCATAGCAAAAGTCCGAATCTATATCAGGCATGCTTATTCTCTCTGGATTTAAAAATCTTTCAAATAGTAAGCTATACTTTATTGGGTCTATCTTAGTTATATCTAAAGTATAAGCAACTATAGATCCTGCGGCAGATCCTCTTCCTGGTCCTGTAGGTATGCCATTATCCACAGCATATTTTATAAAGTCCCAAACAATAAGGAAATAATCCACATATCCCATCTGTCTTATTATATTTAACTCATACTCTAGTCTATCTGTAATTTCCTTTACATCATGATTCCCATTAGAGCACTCTATGATTTCATTTATATTTAAGTCCTTCCCCCTAAAACTCTCAAGGGAACTATATCTATCAACAAGACCTAAATAACATTGTTTTCTTAAATACTCATAATGATCCTCTCCCTTGGGCAAGGGATAGTCTGGAAGTTTTGACACATGAAACTCATAGTCAAAGTTACATTTATCAGCTATCTTCACAGTATTCTCTAATGCCTCTTCCACATAAGAAAACTTTTCATACATCTCCTCTGGAGACTGAAGATAGAGCCTTTCCCAAGGATATCTCATTCTATTTTCTTCATTTATCGTTTTCCCTGTTTGTATACAAAGAAGTATATCATGTGCCTTTGCATCTTCTTTTTCTATATAGTGAACATCATTAGTAGCTGCTAAAGGTATATTAAGCTCTTTAGAAAGCTCTATAAGAAGACTATTAACCTTTTTATTTTCCTCAAGTCCATGATCCTGAAGTTCTAAATAAAAGTCATCTCCAAAAACATCCTTATAGAATAAGGCTGCTTCCTTTGCCTTCTCTTTGTTTCCTCCATTAAGATGTCTTTGTACCTCTCCTCCAAGACAGGCACTTAGAGCCACTAATCCGCTACTATGAGCTCTTAAAAACTCCCTATCGGTCCTTGGCTTATAATAAAATCCTTCTATAGAAGCAGATGATACAATTTTCATTAGGTTACTATAACCCTCTTCATTTTTAACCAAAAGAATTAAATGGTAAGTACTGTTATCACTATTGGCTTCTTTGATATGTCTAGACTTTGGAACTATGTATATCTCTGAACCAATTATAGGCTTAACTCCTTCATCTTTTGCAGCTTTATAAAAATCTACACATCCATACATAACCCCATGGTCTGTAATAGCTATACTACTCATCCCAAGCTCTTTCACTTTTTTTACCATGTTCTTTATTTTTCCTGAACCATCTAAAAGTGAATACTCTGTATGTACATGTAAATGACAAAAATCCTTTTTTAGTACATTATTCTCCATGATTTCCCACCTCCTTACACAATTCTTATGGATATAATTATATAACTTTCTTTAAGTAATGTGAAATCAAATAATATTTTATAATTTAACTTTTTATCCTATATACTCCATGTATTTTCCCTCATAC
>NZ_JBFNEO010000047.1:0-15723 GCF_040797585.1 Clostridium sp. | reverse complement strand
GATTATAGCCATAATAACTAGGGATATAAACAAGTGGAATCCTTTCAAGTACGATACCTCCTAAATATAATTAAAAATTTAATTATATATAAATAATCAAAATAAACTATATATAACAATTATAAAGGAAAAGTATGAAATTTAAAACATAAATATAAAGAAATTTATAAAAATATTAATATTTTTTTATAAAGAAGAATGTTTAAAAGAAAATTATTCAATATATTAATCATTAATATATTGAATAATAGAAGTTTATTATAAAAAACTATCTAAAATATATAAAAAAGAAGTTGATTTTTTATATAAGTAGTATGAAACAATGTATATTATGAGTAAATATACATTCATAAAATATTCATAAATGATAAATTTTATTAGTTAATACATATAGTTGTTTTATAATATTGGTGAAAAAGGTTAAGCGAAATAGAGAGAAAAATGTAAGTAATTGTTGAACGCAATAAGCTAAATTATGAGGTTAAACATGATAAAATTTAAGTATTAACAATAATATATGGCATAATATACATAAATTGTATTGAATGTGAGGAGAAATATTATAGTAATGGGGGATATTAGAATGAAGTGGGGAGTAATTGCAACTTGGAGAATGGCTATAGAAGGAATTGAGTTAGTTTCAGAAAAGTTTTCAGAAGGGATATCAGCAGGGGATGTAGCGGAGAGCATAGTTAAAGCTGTAGAGGATTATCCTTTGTATAAGTCTGTTGGGTATGGAGGATTACCTAATGAGAACTGTGAGGTAGAACTTGATGCAGCTTTCATGGATGGAAATAGTTTATCTATAGGAGCTGTAGCAGGAATAAAAGATTTTAAGAATCCGGTATCTATAGCTAGAAAACTAAGCAAGGAAAAATATAATTGCTTTTTAGTTGGACAAGGAGCAGAGGAATATGCTCATAGAAATGGATTTGAAAGAAAAAATATGTTAACAAAAAGAGCAATAAGGTTTTATAACAAGAGAAAAAGAGATATGGAAGATAAGGGATTAAATCCTTATGATGGACATGATACTGTAGGAGTTATAGCATTAGATTTAAATGGAGATATGGCAGCAGCTACATCTACCAGTGGGCTTTTTATGAAAAAGAAAGGGCGTGTTGGGGACTCACCAATTTCAGGGTCAGGATTTTATGTAGATAGTAACATAGGGGGAGCTACAGCTACAGGACTTGGAGAAGATTTAATGAAGGGATGTATATCTTATGAAATAGTAAGGCTCATGGGAGAGGGATATGATCCTCAAGAAGCTGCTGATAGAGCTGTTATGAAATTAAATCATGAGCTTATAAAAAGAAGAGGATACTCAGGTGATTTATCTGTTGTATGTATGAATAATAAAGGTCAATGGGGAGTAGCTACTAACATAAAAGAGTTTACATTTTCCGTAGCTACTTATAATGAGAAACCAACGGTATATGTTACAAAGAATATGGAGGGTAAAACCATATATGAGCCTGCCAGTGAGGAGTGGCTTCAAAATTACTTGAGTAAAATCCATAAAAAAATAGATTAAGGTAAAAGACCACTAAGATTTATAGTGGTCTTTTGTATTATAAAATTTAAAAGTTTAATTATATATGTTGGCTTAATGATAAGCCATTTTAACTAAGGATTTTAATAGTATTATTCATAAAGCAACTCTTTAATATTTGTAGATATTTAATTGTAATTCATATATAAATTACAAGGCATAAAATAAATTTAAATGTAAAAATTATTAATTGATATTTATGAAATATATGTAAGTCTAACCTACAAAATATATAAGGAAATATCACAAAATGCGACAAAATTACTTTAAAAAAGTTAAAAATATGTTAAAATAAAAGGGTTAATATTTCGGGAGGGCGGATATTTTATGAATAATCATAAGGAAGCATATGCCTTAGTACTAGGTGTATCCATAGTGGACATATTTGGTTTTTGTAAATCAACTTATAGTCAGTGTAATTCCACTCCAGGGTCTATAAAAATGTCTTTTGGTGGAGTGTGTAGAAACATTGCAGAGAATATGGCTAGAGTTGGAGTAAATACAAAGTTTATTTCTATATTAGGAAATGATGAGAAGGGCAGGAGTATGCTTGAGCATTCAAAGATTATGGGTTATAACATGGATGAGTCATTAATTCTTGAAGATGGGGCTACACCTACATATTTGGCTATATTAGATCATAAGGGAGAAATGGTATCAGCAGTAGTTGATATGGACAGTATAAACAGGCTTTCGCCAGAATTTATAGATTCCAAAGCTACAGTTATTGAAAATGCAGAATATACATTTTTAGATTCTGATAATCCAGTAATTTTAAGTTACATATTAAATAAATTTAAAGGAAAGACAAAGTTTGTTTTAGATCCTGTATCTGCATGTAAGGCAGAGAATATAAAGCATTTAATAGGTAATTTCCACACTATAAAGCCTAATAGATATGAGGCTGAGGTTTTGACAGGATTTCCTATTAAAAATGATGAGGATTTAAAAAAAGCTTCAGATTATTTCCATGGCCTTGGAGTGGAGAAAGTCTTTATAAGTTTAGATGAAGATGGAATATACTTTTCAGATGGTGAAAAGAGAGGAAAGTATAGAGCAAATGACGTATCTGTTATAAATGTTACAGGAGCAGGGGATGCCTTTGTTGCAGGGCTGGCTTATGGATATATTAATGGATTGAGTATAGAAGATACAGTGGTGTTTTCTATTGCTATGTCAACAATAACCATAGCTCATGAGGAGACAATAGATCCTAACATGAATTTAGACTTAGTTAATAAGACTATAAAAGAATTAAGTTGGACTAAAATAGATTATTAATACATAAATTAGGTTATCTATGAGGAGAAGAATACTGCCATAGATAACCTAAATTTTACTATATATTTATACCGCTTTAGATTAATTTCATAAACTTATGAGTTAAGTCTAAATATTATATTATAGTATGGATTTATATTCTGATTTTATCATTCCGTATAAATACATATCAAAGCGTTTACCATCCCTGTGAATATATTCTCTATAGGAGCCTTCCTTTTTAAAGCCTATATTTTCATAAAGTTTTATTGCAGATTTATTATATTCAAATACTGTAAGCTGTAGCTTATGAAGATTAAGTTCATTAAAAGAAAAGTCTAAGGCAAGGTTCAGTGCTTCAGTACCATATCCTTTGCCCCAATTTTTCGAGTCTCCTATGGCAATGGCTATCCATGAAGTACCATTATTGTAGTTTACTCCGTCAAGTTCTAGATATCCAAGAATTTCATTTGATAAGATATCTCTTATAGCTAGTCCTATAGAAGTAGGTGAGTTTTTAACTTCATCAAATATTTTAGAGATTTCTGAAGGACTTTTAGGTATGGAAGGTTCAGAAGAGTATAGTCTTAAAAATTTAGTATCCTCATACCAATGGGTAAAGGCATCTATATCTTCATCCTTTAAGTAAGTAAGTTTAATTTTAGTTCCTTTTAGTAACTCTCTCATATGTCACACCCCTTAAATATATTGAAGCTTAAAAAATACTTAATTCTTTCTAAGTCTAGAAAGTTTTTCAGTCTATCTATATACATATTTTACTATAAATACTGAATAATACTACTATAATATACAGAATTTTTGTAATTATCAAGAAGTATATATATTAATAAAAAAATTCTGTTCTATAACAGAATTTAATAAAAAACTAAGAATAGGATTTATACTTTTAAGTAAAAGCCTTACAATATATATAAAAGTATTAAGTAAGAATTATATCCTAAGTATAGTTAATATTAACATAAGAGTTCGTAATAAAATCAATAGTTATTATCATAAATATCTATAATCTAATAAGAATTAATTTTAATCATTGTAAAAGCATCCTTTAGGGAAAGATAATCTAAAGATATGATTAGGACATTAAACATATATAGGGTTTTTGATTCAAGACTTGTCTTATGCATTACTTAAAATTTAAAAATTAAAAGGATTTAGGTACATATATAAGTTAAGATTTAGGTTAAAATTCTATAATATAACAAAATCAAAACCTATTTAACCATAAGAAAGGGGGACAAGAAAATGAATTTAGATAATTTAAAGAACATTGTATTCAGTGAAGATGGAGCTAAGGAATTAGAAGAGTTTTTACAGTCCTTTATTGAGAGAGAGGTAACTAGTGTAGAGGATTTAAAACAATGGATATATGATTACGACAAGATAAATAGCTGCATTAGTGAAAGATTTTCAAGAAACTATGCAGACTTTAATTCTTATAACAATGATAAAGATATAAAGAAAAAATATGATTATGATAATGAGGTATTAATTCCCTTAGTTAACAAGTATGAGGATAAAATTAATAGGTTTGTAGTAGAAAATCCATTTAAGAAGGACTTGGATTCCTATTATACTTTAATGATCAAGAGAAAAGAGAACTCTATAGAAATATTTAGAGAAGAAAATATTCCTCTAAAAGTAGAAGAAAATAAATACGCCACTAAATATTATGAGATAACAGGTGCAATGACAGTAGAGTTTAAAGGAGAAGAAAAAACCCTTCAACAGATGTCACCTTATATGGAAAGCGAAGATAGAGATGTTAGACGTGAAGCTTTTGAACTTGTGAATAGAAGAAGACTTCAGAATAAAGAAGAATTAGATGATATAATGGATAACCTTATAAAAATAAGACATAAGATAGCCTTAAATGCTGGATTCTCTAACTATAGAGACTATATGTTTAAAGCTATGGAGAGGTTTGACTATACTCCAGAGGATTGTTTTAATTTTCATGAAGCAGTTAAAAAATATGTAGTGCCATTAAAAGAGGAAATTGAAAAGGAGCATAAGAAGAGATTAGGAGTAGAAAATTATAAACCTTATGATGTATCAGGAACTCCTAAGGGAGAAAAGCCTTTAAGACCTTTTGAGACTATAGAGGAACTTATAGATGGAGTTACTAGAATGTTTAGAAGAACTGATCCTTACTTTGAAGATGTTATGAATCTTATGAAAGAGAATAAGACTCTAGACCTTGAAAGTAGAAAGAACAAGTCTCCGGGAGGTTTCTGTGACTTCTTTAGGTTATCAGAGGTACCATTTATATTTATGAGTACTTCTAACACTCAAGATGATATGGCAACCCTTTGTCACGAAGGAGGTCACTCTGTTCATGCTATGTTATGTAAAGATATAAATGTTAAGGAGTATAAAGATACTCCAAGTGAAATAGCAGAACTTGCTAGTATGTCCATGGAACTTATAACTATGGATAAGTGGGAAGAATTTTATAAAAACAAGAAAGATTTAAATAGAGCTAAGAGAGAGCACTTAGAAGGAATAATAACATTTCTTCCATGGGCTATGGTGGTGGATAAATTTCAACATTATTTATACACAAATCCTAATGCATCTAAGGAAGAAAGAAATAAATCCTTTAACTCTATAGCTAAGGAGTTTACTGCTACTTATGTAGATTGGGATGGATATGAAGAGGAGCTTCTTCATATGTGGAAAAGACAACTTCATATATTTGAAGTTCCTTTCTACTATATTGAATATGCTATAGCACAGCTTGGATCTCTTCAAGTATATAGAAATTACGTAAATAACAAAGAAGAAGCAATAAAAAATTATAAAAAAGCATTAACACTAGGTTCATCCAAAGGACTTAAGGAGCTTTATGATGAAGCATCAATAAGCTTTGACTTTAGTGAAAACACAATAAAGGAACTTATGGAATTTATAAAATCAGAGTTAAACAAAGTAAATTCTTAATATAGACTTTAATAATATATAGATAAACCACATGATAATCGAAACTAAATCATCAGCTAAGATTGTTTAATGAGTCTTTAAAGATTTAGTTTCAGATGGTTTATCTATAGTATAAAACCCTCCTAAAGCTATGAGCCTTAGGAGGGAATAAAGTTTATTTAAGTTATTCAGAAATCTTTTTTTCAAATATAAGCTCAAAATAACTGGAAGAGCCGTAAGCACCTACAGAAGGGGAGAAGATTTGAAGAAGTCTAAAGCCGTCTTTTGCATGGGTTTCTATTATTTTATGGTAATCTTCCTCAGGTTTTAATGTGAAAGATTTTAAATCGATTCTAACAAATTTATACTGATACAACTTATACCTCCTAGAGTGTTATTAGTTTCTTTATATACTATGCTAGAAAACAGAAGTTAATTAATGAAATTATATTATTAATACTTGGTTGAAATAATATAACGTAACTATAATTAAAAGGAATTATAACTAATTCTGTAGATGTATCTTATCTAAATTTAACCTTTTAATATGCTGTAATCATTGGATATAAAATTTTATTTAAGGTGCCATGTATTATATCTGAATTTTATATGCTATAAATCATTGGAGTATGTGGTTTAGTTTAAGGAATGATGCGCTTTATCTATAGATAAATTAGAAATAATAAATAAATTTTATATACAATGAAGAAGAATTTATAGCATAAATAGATTTTTATAAATTCTTAATAGGTTTTTATAAAAAATCATAGTCCATAAGAATTAAGCCCTAGGATATGTTGACAACAAATCTATAAGCCTATAGAATAGGGTTTGTTGAAAATGATTATCATTAAGATTTAATCTTAGGTATCTTAATTTATATGGAGGTATATTATGAAACTAAAGAAGGTATTAACTCTTGTATGTACTGCAGTTATAGGATTATCTCTTATGGCTTGTGGAGCTAAGGGAGAGGATAAGGCTAAGGATAGTAAGGAGACAATTACAGTATCTCACCTACAAGGAGAGACAGAGATTCCTAAAAATCCTAAGCGTATAGCTGATGTTTCAGGAGCAGCAGAAGAGCTTTTAATCCTAGGATATAAGCCTGTAGTTACAGCTAACACTTTTAATAAAGAGATCCCATCTCATCTAAAAGAGAAGTTAGAAGGAGTACCAGCAGTAGGAAATGCTTGGGGAGATGCTATTGATATAGAGAAGGTAGCAGAATCTAACCCAGATTTAATAATCTTAAACAATAGACAAGTTAAAATATATGATCAGCTATCAAAAATAGCTCCAACTATCGTATTAAAAGAAGATATGGATGCTTGGAGACCTAAGTTTAAGGAATTAGGTGCAGCTTTAGGTAAGGAAAAAGAAGTAGATAACTGGCTTAATGCTTATGATATTAAGGCTAAGGATTTACAAAAGAAAGTTGCTGAGAAGACAAAGGATAGTAAGTTCATGTTCCTTGGAGTAACAACTAAGGCTTATAGAATATACGGAAGTTATGGATATGCAGACATACTATTCAATGATTTAAAGGTTCCTTATGTAGAGGGGACACCAATAGATAAGGCTTTAGAGCAAATGAATATGGAAGCGATACTTAAGTATAATCCAGATGCAGTATTTACAGTAAGCTTTGGTGGAACAGCAGATAAGATGATGGAAGATTTAAAATCAAATTCTTTATGGAAAAATAGTAAGGCTGTTCAAAATAACAAGGTGTTTGAGGTAGACTATGAAGAATTCTCTTCAATGGCCTTTGGACCTCTAGGAAAAGATATATTAATTGAGCAAATAGCTGATGAAATAATTAAGAGCTTTTCTTAAAAGATTTCAAATTTAAACTAGAATAGGTTTAACTCTGAGGGGATATTATGCCCTCAGAGTTTTATGCATTTATATTATAGGCGAAAAAATTAGTTGCAGAAGATATATTTAGAGTGTGTAATTAATGTCTATAAAGTTTTAGGAGGAATTATATGATCAAAACATTTGCAAAATATTATAAACCATATAAAAAGCTGTTTGCATTAGATCTTATAGCAGCATTTCTTGTCTCAGCTTGTGATTTAATATATCCAATGATGACGAGAGTTATAATTGATGATGTACAGGGAAGAAATCTTAGAACACTTTATGTGTTTGGAGGAACCCTTATTGTAATATATATAATAAAGGCAGGACTTAACTATTTTCTTCAATATTGGGGACACGTTGTAGGAGTTAGAATGCAGGCTGATATGAGACGTGACTTGTTTAAGCATCTTCAAGTACTTCCTAATAAGTATTTTGATAACAATAAGACAGGGGTCATAATGTCAAAGATAATAAATGATCTTATGGAAGTTTCAGAGCTTGCTCACCATGGACCAGAGGACTTATTTATATCATTAGTAATGCTTATTGGTTCATTTATAATACTATGCACAATTAATGTGCCGCTTACTATAATTGTATTTGCTTTCATACCATTTTTACTTTGGTTTGCTTCTGTAAAAAGACTAAAAATGAAAAAAGCATTTATGGAAACTAGAGTAAAAACCGGAGAGGTTAATGCCGCTTTAGAAAACAGTATATCTGGAGTTAGAGTAACTAAGGCATTTACTAATAATGACCATGAGCTTGAGAAGTTCCATAAGCATAACAACTTGTTTAGAGAAGCAAGAGAATATGCTTACAGGGCAATGGCAGAGTTCTCCTCAGGAATGGGGTTCTTTATGGACATACTAGATTTAGTTGTTTTAGTTGCAGCAGGATACTTTGTTTATGAAGGACATATAACCCTTGGAGATTTTACAGCTTATCTTTTATATATAAGAATGTTCCTTCAGCCTGTTAAGAGGCTTATAAGCTTTACTGAGCAGTATCAATCTGGTATGACAGGATTCCAAAGGTTTATGGAGATAATGAATGAAAAACCAGAAGATGAAAAGGACAATGCAGTAGAACTTAAGAATGTTAGAGGGGAAATAGATATAAAGAATGTTTCCTTTGGATATGATAACAAGGAGCATATATTAAATGGATTAGATCTTCATGTTAAAGAAGGTAAGATGGTAGCTCTAGTTGGACCTTCAGGGGGAGGTAAGACCACACTATGTAATCTTCTTCCAAGGTTCTATGAGATAGATAAGGGAGATATATTAATAGATGGACAAAGCATATATGATGCAACCTTAGAGTCTCTAAGAAAAAATATAGGTATAGTTCAACAGGATGTGTTCTTATTTACAGGAACTATAAGAGATAATATACTTTATGGAAATCCAGATGCTACTGATGAAGAGATAGAAGAAGCAGCAAAGAGTGCCAGTATTCATGACTTTATAATGAATCTAGAAGAAGGATATGATACCTATATAGGTGAAAGAGGAGTTAAGCTTTCAGGAGGACAGAAACAAAGAATATCTATTGCTAGAGTATTCTTAAAGAACCCTCCAATTCTTATACTAGATGAGGCAACTTCAGCTCTTGATAATGCTACAGAATACTTAATACAAAAATCTCTTGAGAAGCTATGTACAGGAAGAACTACTCTAGTTGTTGCTCATAGGTTATCTACTATAAAGAATGCTGATGAGATAATAGTGTTAACTGACAATGGAGTAGAAGAGAGAGGAAGCCATAAGAAGCTTCTAAGTATAGGTGGAATATATAGTGAATTATACAATTCACAATTTAAGGACAAGGAAGCCTCTTAAAAATTGTGATTATGGATAAATAAAGTAAATAATAATAGAGAAACCTTCTTATACTGTATTTAAAGAATAGAATTAGCTATATTTGCTAAAACTATGATCAAATAGTATAAGGAGGTTTTTTATATGAGAATAAATAAAAAATCTATGTTGATGATTATTATTATGTGCTTAATGGTGATTTTAGCTAATAGCCTATATGCTAAAGCTTATATTTATGATGGGGAGAACAATATAGTAAAGGCAGAAGACCTTATAAAGATATATATGGAAAATGATAAAAGTGCAGATAAGATATTTAAAGATAAGAGTGTAGAGGTTACGGGAAGTTGAGAGTATTGATAAAGCCTTTTATTCTTCAGTAATAAATATAAAAGATGGTAATGGATCCATAGTATTTAAGCTTAATGATACTAGAGGATTATCTTCAGTAAAGGTTGGAGATACCGTGAAAATAAAGGGATTCTGTGCAGGTAAATTCGGAAATAAGATTTATATAAATGAATCTTCTATACAATAACAACTTAAATACAAGATAAATAAGTGAATTTCATTAATTTATAATTGGACCTAGTTAAAGTAATTTAAGTGGTATCATTTATAGCTCATTTAAAGATTAAATTTGTATATGGTATAGATAAAAAACTACTTTAGAATTCAATCTTTGAATAAGACTTAAACAATGGTAGCTGGTGATTTAGTTTTAATTATCATATGGGTTATTTATATATTTATATTTGATATTTGCAGTATATCAATTATAGATAAAATTTTAAATATTAATTACAAAGATCCTTAGAGTGATTAGCTTACTCTAAGGATCTTTTTATATCTATAATAAGAAGTAGATTTTCATAATGGAACTTCACCTTAATATGATAAATCCTTGATAAAATTTATAAAGCATTATATAAAAATTTAGAAGATATTATCATAAAATAAAAAAGTTATAAAAAATTGAGAAGAAAATAGGGTATAGAACTATCTAATATATGAAATCTTAGCTAAGATTAGTAATTATATAAAAAATAACTAGACTAATATGTAATATGTATTTTAAGTAGATTAGGGATGTAAATTCTAAGGATATTTAGAATGTAGGATTAGTACTAGAAGGAAAGACAATCATATTTATTGATTAAGTCTTAAGGAGCAAGTAATAAGCAAGGGTGGAGGGGTAATGAATTGGAGATTACATCACGATTTAAAGAGGATAAAGTTAATAGATGCTTAGATGTAAAATTGGCTAAAAAGGGAGATAAGAAAGCTTTTGAGAGACTTATAGATAATAATGTTACATCTATGTACAGAGTGGCTACTTCAATACTTAAGCATAAGGAAGACGTAGAAGATGCCTTTCAAAATACAATTATAAAGGCTTTTGAGAGTATAGGCAGCTTAAAGAAGGATGATTTCTTTAAGACTTGGCTTATAAGAATACTAATAAACGAATGTAATAAGATACTTAAAATTAAAAAAAGAGTAGTTCCTATAGAAGAAATAGTGAATGAAGATGAAAAGAATAGTTTTAATATAAGTAATATGGATATATATAATGCGGTTAATTCCTTAGAGGATGATTTAAGAGTAGTTACGGTACTTTTTTATTATGAGGATTTAAAGCAAAAGGATATTGCAAAAGTATTAGATATAAAAGAAGGTACAGTGGCATCTAGGCTTTCAAGGGCAAGAAATAAGCTCTATAATATTTTAAAAGATTAGGAGGGGGATTTCATGGATAAAGAAAAAATAATAGATGATATATTAAGAGATAAGATTATGGAAGAGGAAATAGAAGTTCCAGAAGAGATTAAAGCTATAATTAAAGATACTATAGATAATTTACCTAAGAAAAGTAATAAGAAAAAGATAATAAAAAGATCTATTGTCTCAGCAGCAACGGTGGTCATTGGCCTTAGTATATTTAGTGCAAAATTTCCTGCTATAGCTAAAAATATACCTATAGTTAATTCAGTGTTTTCTTTTTTAATAGATAAAGCTACGCTTCATAGTAGTTATTATGGTTATTCTGATGAGCTTAAATTATCAGAGGCTAATAATGGAGTTGTGGTGAATATTGATAGTGTGGTTTATGATTCTATAGAAATAGCTATAGGATATACAGTTAAAAGTAATAAAAAGATAGAAGGTCCAAACTATTTTAGTGGTACTTTTAAAATTAATGGAGAGGAAATAGGTTTTGGAGGAAGTAATACAGGAAAGTTTTTAGATGATTATACCTATGTTGGAGTAAAGAAGATAGGTATAAGTAAGGATTATTTTCCAGAGAGTATTAGAAATAGTATACTAGGAGGAAGTATTAAAATTCCTGATAAATTTGATATGGATATAAATCTTAAAGAAATTTTTAAGGGGATGGAGGGAGAGTGGAACTTTAACTTCAATGTATCTAATGAAAAGGTTAAAGATAAGGTTAAAAGTATGCCTTTAAATATAGACCTTTCTAACATAGAGAAAAATAACAAAGTAAACGGATTATTAATAACCCCATTAAATACGGCTATTAGAACTTCTATGGATAATAGGGAGAATAATTATCATAGAATTAAATATATGATAATAGATGATAGGGGAAGATATTTAAGAACTAAGGGATCGTCAGGCGCTGGGGATATGGAGAATTTTTACTTAGAAGATAGATTTACTCCTGTTTATGATGATACTAAGACTCTAACTTTTATACCCTATATTGAGAAGGAGATAAAGGAAGGAGAAGTAAAATACGAATATGAGAACTTAAATCTTAAGGATAAAACCTATATAAGTTTAGGGAAGAGTGGAAATGTCATAATAGATTCAATAGAATTTTTAGATGATAGTACCATAATAAAATATAGATTAGAGGGATTGATGGAAGTAAAAGACAGAAGGAATATAACATTAGTAAATGATAATGGAGAAGAATATGATATCAACTTTGAAAACTCAAGTAGAGATGAAAAAAGTGGAGAGATAATAGGGAAGCTACCTAAGTTAAATAAAAATCATTCCTATAGGATTAAGTTTATAAATCCGGAAGGAAAATTAGAGATTAAGTTAATGGAGGATAGTTTATTTACAGTGGATCTTAAATAATTCTTAGATGAAGATATATAATTAGAACATTATTTTCAAATAATTCTTTAAATTAAAAGAATATCATAGTATAATGTAGAAATATATTTTTAGTCTAAAGGTTAAATAATAAGAGCATCTAATTATAAGAGAACAAAATCTTATAATTAGATGCTCTTGAAAATTACGTAGTATATAAGTAGAAATAGGGGGAGAAGGTTATGAATATAGAACTTAGAGAATTAAGTCTAAAGGATGGAGAAGAGGTATTCAATATGCTTAAGGAGATGCCAGCTGTTAGCAATGGTTTCTATAATACGGGCTATGGAATATCTAGGGATGAGTTTTCCTCATATCTTACGGAGAACTATAATTGTAGTAAGGGAATAGGTCTTAAAGAAGGATATGTACCTCAAACCATGTATTGGTTATATATAGATGGAGAAATAGTAGGTATGGGTAAGTTAAGACATTATTTAACTGATGCTCTAAGAAAAGAAGGAGGCCATATAGGTTATGGATTACTTCCTAAGGAGATAGGAAAAGGCTATGGGAATATAATTCTTAGGGAGCTTTTAAAAGAAGCTAAAAAAATAGGGATAAAGGAAGCTCTACTAACATGCAATACTGATAATATTCCTTCCAAGAAAGTTATAGAAAGGAATGGAGGAACGCTTCAAGATACATTTGAGGATCACTATAGATACTGGATAGAGTTATAATATGATTAAACACTATGGAATCTATTGATTTAATAGGATTACATAGTGTTTTTTATGAAGGTTTAGTAATCTATAAATAATATTATTTTATTATAGATAAACCACAAGATATTCAAACTAAACAACCAACTAACACTATTTAAGTCATATTCAAAGATTTAGTTTTAAGATTATATATAATAAATTTTCATGGATCTAATATATGGACAAAGATCATAATAAAGCAAGGTTTTATCTAAGAATCTCTATATTATCTAATAGATCTTAGGAATTATTTATATAAAATATAAATGCTAAATATATATTTCACCCTTCATCACTATAATAGAGTTACCTGTTATGCGAGCCCTATCTCCAGTGATTTCTAAATTCATTTCACCACTACGCTGAGAGGCCTGATAAGCTATAAGCTCTCTTTTATTAAGAATTTTTCCAAAGTAGCTAGCCAGTAGGGTATGAACTGAACCAGTAACAGGATCTTCATTTATTCCCATCCATGGATTAAAGTAACGAGATATAAAGTCATATTTATCATTCCCTATAGCGGTAACTCCAAGACCTTTTACATTAAAATCAAAGGATAAATTTTTTAGTTTTTCATAGTCAGGATTAAGTGATAACACATCTTCTATAGACTTAAGCCTAAGAACTAATTTATTAGTTTTTTCTCCAAGGATACAATGTTCAAATGAGGAGATACCTAAAGCATCAAGTAAGTCTTTATTCGGAATAACCTCCTTAGGATTATCTAGAGGAAAGTCTAGAGTTATTCCTAGGGAAGATTTTTTACATATAAGATCTCCACTTAGAGTTTGAAATGTTAATTCCTCATTAGGGTTTTTATAGTTAGAAAATATGACTTCACAAGTAGCTAAAGTTCCATGACCACATAGAGGAACTTCTACTTTTGGAGTAAACCATCTTAAAGAAAAAGTATTTGCTTCTTTAATAGAAGAAGCATCAATAGGTTTAACAAAGGCAGTTTCTGATAAATTCATTTCTTCAGCTATGGATAAAAGATACTTATCTTCTAAGTTTTCAGTTAATATACACACTGCAGCGGGATTACCTTTAAATCTTTCTTTAGTAAATGCATCCACTTGAAATATATCTAGTGTTTTCATAGTTATAATATCCTTTCCTATAATCAATATATAGATTTTAATTAAGTATAAATATTTATATAACTTATAGTCAATATCTTATTTTAAAATTACTCCTTAGATATTTTATCTAAAATTTCTATATAGTCTTTGTTTAAAGTATCTTCATTTATAAGAAGGGACTTTCCATCTTTAATTATCCAATTACCATCAGTCATTACATGAATAATCATAGAGGAATCTCCTTCCATTAAAATATTATGAAGGATGTTTGAGAAGTTATCCTCATTTATCATAGGATATAGCCTAGGGTCCTTCTTGTTTAAGAATACTAAATCAGCTTTATAACCATTATCTATAATACCTAAATTGTCATGTACATTAAAAGCTTTAGCTCCATTTATAGTTGCCATTCTCATAATATCCTTAGAAGAAAATTTATTTATAGGAGAGTTAGGTTTTAATAGTAGATAAGATATTCTCATAACTTGCCATATATCAGTAAAGGAGAAATCAGTTCCTAAGGCAATATTTATATTGTTATTTAGTAAGGTTTTAATATCAGCAGCGCCAGAACCAGACTTCAGGGCCGTTACTGGACAGGTCACTACAGAAGCACCAGTTTCTTTAAGAATATCTATATCATTTTCTTTAGTATGAACACAGTGAAATAAGACTGTTTTATTATCAAGAAGATTGTTTTCATAGAATAATTCAATGGTAGATTTTCCAGAAGAATTAGAAATTATGTCGCGTTTTGATGTAGTTTTTAAGCAGTGAGTACAGAAGGGTGGATTTAAAGAATTTTTTATTTTTTTAGCTGTCTCTAAAGTTTCTTCATTTATTTTATCTTCCTCTGGAAGATGAGCTAAATATTTAATTTTATCATCATTATTAGCAATATGAGTATCATATTCATCAAAAACATCTATTCTAGATTTTAGACCTAGACTCTTTGCTATATCATGAAGAATTGATAGATTTCTAGATGAAAATGGTGAGTCTTGTATAAAGGTAACTCCTCTTTTCATAAGCTCTAAGTATCCTTTAATGCATAAGATTTTGTAATCGATTTCTGAAAGATCATAATTTAAGGCATGAAAAAATTTACTGTGAAGATCTCCAGCATAACTATTATTTCTCCAGTCTTCAATTGTCATATCCTTAAAGAGACCTCTTAATATATTAGAACCACTATGATAGTGGGAGTTAAAAAGGCCAGGAATAACTATAAAGTCTTCGCAGTTAATAATATCTTCACAGTAGCTATCAACGTCTCCATCAACTATTTTTAAGGAGCTATGTTTAATGAAGATATTTCCGGTTTTGAATTCCATATCTTTATTAAGGTAGGTAAC
>NZ_JBFNEO010000046.1:0-15804 GCF_040797585.1 Clostridium sp. | reverse complement strand
TTAATGAAGTATCTAACAATGTAGCAAAACAGGCTGTAAAAGACGCTTGTAATTCTTATAAAAAATTCTTTAAAGGGTTAACAGATAAACCAAGATTTAAGAGTGAAAAAAGATCTAAACCATCATTCTATAATGATACATCAAAACTTAAAGTTAAAGAAAATATAGTATTAATTGAAAAAGTAGGTTGGATTAAAACATCAGAACAAATACCTATGAATGTTAAATATACTAATCCAAGAATAAGTTTTGACGGGAAGTTTTGGTATATATCTATTGGTATAGAAAAAGAAGAACCTATAACAAAAAATACAGATATATCAATAGGTGTAGATTTAGGAATTAAAAACTTAGCGATAGTTAGTAATATAGATAAACCATTTAAAAATATTAACAAAACTAAAGAAGTTAAAAGACTAAAAAATAAATTAAGAAGAAAACAAAAACAAGTTTCAAAAAAATATGAAAAATCTAAAATTCAAATAGGGAAGGAAGGTGAAAACCGTTATAAGTTCACTAAAACTAATAATATTAAAAAACTTGAAAGAGAACTAAAACTTATTCAAAGAAGACTTTCAAATATACGTTTGAATCATATTCATCAAACAACTAGTGTAATAGTGAGAACCAAACCTTGCAGAATAGTTGTTGAAGATTTAAATGTAAAGGGTATGCTTAAAAATAAACACTTATCAAAGGCTATACAAGAACAATGTTTTCATAAATTTATTAGTATTTTAAAATACAAAAGTAAATTTAATGGAATTGAATTTGTAAAAGCAGATATGTTTTATCCTTCAAGCAAAACCTGTTCTTGTTGTGGAACAATAAAGAAAGATTTAAAACTTAAAGATAGGGTTTTTATTTGTACATCATGCAATCAGAAAATTGATAGAGATAAAAATGCGTCAATAAATCTTTCAAGATATAAACAATCAGCATAGTGTCACTAAAAAGATAATGCTGATATGTACTGTTCGTTACGCAGGAATTTAAGCCTTTGGAGCAACATATCAAACTGGAGTAGTCTTATGACAAAGCAGGTTGCATTGAATAAGGAATAAATCTCTAAATATTAGATTTTAGTAGATTTTATGTAACGGAATATGATGTTTGATTTTGAATATCACTTAAAAATACTTCCAGATAAACCAGGGGTATATTTGATGAAGAACTCCTTAGGGGAGATTATATATGTTGGTAAGGCTAAAATACTAAAAAATAGGGTAAGACAGTATTTTCAAAATTCTAAGAACCATTCTGAAAAGGTAAAGGTTATGGTATCCCATATTTCAGAGTTTGAATACATAGTTACAGATTCTGAAATGGAAGCTCTTATATTAGAATGTACACTTATAAAGAAATACAGACCTAGATATAATATCTTATTAAAAGATGACAAGCATTATCCTTTTATAAAGATAATAACTAATGAAGATTTCCCAAGGGTAATAATGACAAGAAACTTTCAAAAGGATGGAAATAAGTATTTTGGTCCATATACTGATGCATCTTCAGTATATGAAACTCTAGAGCTTATTAAAATGATTTTCCCTATAAGAACATGTAAAAGAAATGTATTAGAGGAAGGTCCTTTTACAAAGCCTTGTTTAAATTATCACATAAAGAAATGTAATGCTCCTTGTGCTGGTTATGAAAATAAAGAGGATTATAAAAAAACTATAAATGAGATTATAAATCTTTTAAATGGTAAGAATCAAGATATAATAGTTAAACTAAAAAAGGATATGGAAGAGGCTTCTCTAAACTTAGAGTTTGAAAAAGCTGCTAATTTAAGAGACAAAATTAATGCTATTGAAAAAATAGCGGAGAAGCAAAAGGTATTTTTAGGTAGTGTAGATGATGAAGATTTTATAAATACATATAGTGATGATAAAGATACATGCATTCAAATTTTCTTCTCAAGGGATGGAAAAATTGTAGGACGAGAAGATTTTATTGTTGAAAATAGAGATGAAGAAGTTAAGCTAGAAGTAATATCAGAGTTTATTAAAAGCTTCTATGGGGGAACAGCAATTATACCTAAGCATATATATGTTTCTCATATTGAAGATGAGGAAAAAGAACTTTTAGAGCAGTGGCTAAGCCTTAAGAGAGGTTCTAAAGTATTTATTAAAATACCTAAAAAGGGAGAGAAGAAAGACCTTCTTAATATGGTTTTAAGAAATGCTAAAATAACTCTTGAGCAGTTTAAAATAAAAATTCTTCAGGATAAGGAACTATATAAGATTTCCGTGGAAGAACTTCGTGATCTTCTAGATTTAGATGAAGTTCCCAAGAGAATAGAGGCCTATGATATTTCTAATCTTCAGGGCTTTGATTCAGTTGGATCTATGGTAGTATTTGAAAATGGTAAGGCAAAAAATAGCGATTATAGACGATTTAAAATTAAAACAGTATATGGAGCCAATGATTATGATTCCATGAGAGAAATTTTAACTAGAAGATTTGAACATGGTTTAGATGAAGTAAAAGAAATTCAAGAGAAAAAGCTTAACTTTAGTTCAGGAAAATTTTCAACATTTCCAGACTTAATTCTTATGGATGGAGGACGTGGTCAAGTTAATGTTGCTCTTGATGTATTAGAGAACTTAGGTGTTACAATACCAGTGGCAGGGATGGTTAAGGATGATAAGCACCAAACCAGGGGAATTATATATAATAATATAGAGGTAGAAATTGGGAAAAAGAGAAATGCATTAAAGCTTATAACCAGAATACAAGATGAGGTTCATAGGTTTGCTATATCTTATCATAGGACTTTAAGGGATAAGAAAAGTTTTTATTCTATATTAGATGAAATACCCAATATAGGTTCTAAAAGAAAAAGAGAGCTATTGACTAAGTTTACTTCTATAGATAAGATTAAGAAGGCAACTTTAGAAGAATTACTAGAAACTCCCTCCATAGATAGAAAAAGTGCAGAAAGCATAATAAACTTTTTTACAAAGGAGGAGAAATAGATGAAATGGGTATTAGACACTCATACACATACTTATGTTAGTGGGCATGCTTATTCTACATTAATGGAGAATATACAATATGCTAAAAAAAGAGGACTAGAAGTTCTAGGGGTAACAGATCATGGTCCTAATATGCCAGGAGGACCTCATATATTTTACTTCGGTAACTTAAAGGTTATTCCAAGAGAAATAGATGGGATAACTATATTAAGAGGATGTGAAGCAAATATAGTAGATTTTAATGGTAATTTAGATATACCAATGGAAATGCAAGAGAATAGACTTGATATTATTATTGCAAGTCTACATGATGTTTGCATAACTCCAGGGAGTGTAGAGGAAAATACCAATGCTCTTTTAGGAGCCATGGATAATAAATTTGTAGATATAATAGGACATCCTGGAAATCCTAGTTTTCCAATAGATCAAGAATTAGTTATAAAAAAGGCAAAAGAAAAGAATAAAATTATTGAAATAAATAATAGTTCTTTTAGATCAAGGCCAGGATGTGAAGAAAACTGTTTAAATATAGCAAGGTTATGCAAGGAATATAATGTCAAAGTAATCATGGGAAGTGATTCTCATTTTTGCTTAGATATAGGAATTCTAGATAAAGCATATTCTTTACTACAGAAGGCAGATATGCCAGAGGAACTTATAATGAACACCCATAAATATAAAATAATAGAATATTTAAAAGGTAAGGGTAAATTAAGAGATATTTAATTTATAGCATTTAAGCCTTGATTAAGGTTATAAAAATATTTTATACTATACTTATGTTTTGGATTTAAACAATAAATAAGGGCTGAGGAGTACAGAAATGAATTATTTAAAAGATTGTGCATTAGAGTTAGAAAAGTTAGTTGGAGAAAATAATATTTTATTAAATGAACCTATGAAAAATCATATTTATTTTAAGGTTGGAGGACCAGCAGATATAATGGTTGTTCCAGATACCATGGAGAAGGTAATAGCTGTAGTTAATTATTGTAGAAATAAAGACATCCCTTATTTTATTATAGGAAACGGCTCTAATCTTCTTGTAAAAGATGGAGGTCTAAGAGGTGTTATTATTAAGATTACAGAGCTTACTGATATAACTATTGATGGAGATATAATAACTGCACAGTGCGGAGCAGAGCTTAAGCATGTATCTAAAGCAGCCTTAGATAATAACTTAACTGGATTCGAATTTGCATGTGGAATACCTGGAAGCATAGGTGGAGCTATATTTATGAATGCTGGTGCCTATGATGGTGAAATGAGCTATGTTACTGATAAAGTAAAGGTTCTTGATAATAATGGTGAGATAATAGAAATTGAAAGAGATGATTTAGAACTAGGATACAGAACATCAGTTATAATGAAAAAAGGATATGTTGTGTTAAGTGTTACATTAAAGCTTAAAAAGGGTGATTACTCAGCCATTGATGACAGAATAAAGGACTTAACCAAGAAAAGAGAAGATAGGCAACCCCTTGAATATCCATCTGCTGGAAGTACCTTTAAAAGACCGGAAGGATATTTTACAGGAAAACTTATTCAAGATTTAGGGCTTAAAGGAACTTCTATTGGAGGAGCCGCTATATCAGAAAAGCATGCCGGATTTATAATAAATAAAGGAAATGCTACAGCAAAAGACATATTAGACCTAATAGCACATGTTCAAAATAAGGTTAAAGAGAATTATGGAGTTGATCTACATCCAGAGGTAAGAATTATTGGAGAAGATTAATTAAAAAAAAGTATTATGCTACCACATTATATTAGTGTAGCATAAAGTATATAATTAACCTTCTACAGGTTATAAAAAAAGAGTTTTATTGTATTAATAATAAAACTCTTTTTTTCATATGTAATAATATTTAAGATTTATGATACAAGTTTTAGGCTTAATTTCACATAAGATAATTTAACACGTCTAAGGGCTAAATTGACAGAGATTACTATATTTTGTATCATAATATTGTGAAAAGAGAGAATTTTATGATGATAAAAATAATTAGGGGGTGACTTCAGGTATTTACCTGAAAAAATTATGGATAAATTAGTTAGAAAGCAGGTTTTAAACACTGCTAAATATGTTGCTGGAAAGCCTATAAATGAAGTTAAAAGAGAGCTTGGAGTGGAAGAGGTAATAAAGTTAGCTTCCAATGAAAATCCACTAGGATGCTCTGATAAAGTTAAAGAGGCTATTAAAACATTAACAGATAATATAGCTTTATATCCAGACTCAGGAAATTTTGAGTTAAAAACAGCTATTGGGGAAAAGTTTAATGTTCCTAAGGAAAAGATATTCTGTGGAGCAGGGTCAGACTCATTAATAATGGAAATATGTAATACTTTCTTAAATGAAGGGGAAGAAAGTATTATGGCAGAGGTTACCTTCCCAAGATATGAAGCAGGCACAAAGCTTATGGGAGCAGAATGTGTAAAAGTTCCTATGAAAGACCATGGACTAGATATTGAAAAAATGGTTGATGCCATAACAGATAAAACAAAAATTATATGGTTCTGTAATCCAAACAACCCAACAGGTACAATAACAACTAAAGAAGAGTTTATGAAGGTATTAGATAAAATACCAAGTAGAGTTATTATAGTTATGGATGAGGCATATGTAGAATATGTTGAAAATAAAGATTTCCCTAACTCTTTAGAACTATTAGAAAAGTATCCTAATATGATAGTGTTAAGAACTTTCTCTAAGGGATATGGACTAGCTGCCTTAAGATGTGGATATGGAATTGCTAATGAAGAGATAGTTCAATATGTAAGTAGAATTATAAATCCTTTTGATGTTAATTTATATGCTCAAGTAGCTGCTGTAGCTGCTATTAAAGATGATGAGTTTTTAAAGAGAACATTAGATATGAACAGAGAAGGTAAGGAATATTTATATAAAGAATTTAAAGATATGGGATTTGATTATATAGAAAGCCATACAAACTTTATAATGGTTAATTTAAATAGAGATGATAAACCAATATCTGATGGCTTGCTTAAAAAAGGAATAATAATAAGATCAGGATATCTTCTTGGAATGCCTAACTGGCTTAGAATAAGTATAGGAACTATGGAACAAAATGAAAAGCTTATACAAGCTATGAAGGAATTAATAAAATAGGGACGGTTAACAACTTAAAGTCTTAAAATGGGGACGGTTAACAACTTAATTGCATTTAAGTTATTAATCGTCCTCATTTTTTATTTTAGAAATAAGTCATAAAAGTTGTTAACCGTCCCCAATTATTTTAAGTAAAATTAGTTGTTAACCGTCCCCATTAAAATAGTATTAATAGGCAGATGTTGTAGGTGGCATGGCTTAAGATACTTGCCATAAGGGAATTTGTTTTTTTATAGATATAAGAAAGCCAAATACCTACTATAAATATTTGCATTAAGGGTATAAAATTTAAGGTTTCCCCATTAAATAGATTAGGAATATGAACAGAGGCAAAGATTATTGAACTGATTATTGATGCCTTGGTAAAGCTCATGGATTCACTGAGTTTATTTAAATAAAAACCTCTAAATGTTATCTCTTCAAAGGGGGTTACTAGAGCTCTTCCTATAAGTATATAGTAATTTACAGCTAAGTTAATGATGAAATTATTCTTAAGGAATAAAACTAAGAATATAAAAGCACTAATTAATACCCCTTTAAATATTCCAGATAACATAGTACTACTACCTTTTACATAATCTATAGGATTAATTTTATCTATAAATTTTAAATATAAGATTACTGGTAAAGTTGAAAAAATAAGATATGTGAAAAAAGTAATAAGAAGGAGAGTTATATCTCCTTCTTTAGGTAAGTTTATGGTTTTAGAGAGAATAGAGATTAAAAAATTAACACATAGATGTATTGTAATAAATATATATAAATTTTTATTTGAGTTATTCTTCATAGAAAGATCTCCTATTATTTTAAATAAGGTTATTAAAACTGTCTTTATAATCTTTAATAGCGTCTATAAATTCTTTAGTGATATAAGGATCAAATTGAGTACCACAATTCTTTTTAAGTTCATCTATTCCTTCTATAAAGGATTTCCTTTTATTATAAGGTCTATTAGAAGTCATAGCATCGAAGCTATCTATAACAGTTAGAACCCTGGAAAGAAAAGGGATTTCTTCACCTTTTAAACCAGAAGGATATCCTTTTCCATCATATTTCTCATGATGATGAAGGATTAATGGGGATAAATAACTTAAAGAAGCAACCTCTTTTATTATATTTACTCCTTCAGCAGGATGCTGTTTAAGTATTTCCCATTCCTCTTTAGTCAAAGGCATTTTCTTATTAAGAATATCTGGATTTATATTTATTTTTCCTATATCATGCATATAAGCGCTATAGATTAAGGCTTTTTTATCCTCGGCACTTAGATTTAATTTATCTGCCATAAGACGGCTATACATAACCACTCTTTCTACATGACCATAGGTGTATCTATCTTTAGCATTTATTACGCTTATAAGTGTTTTTACAGAGGTAACTAAATCAATTTCATTTTCTTCTATATCTTTCTTTAATTCATCTAATACTGAGGTATAAGTCATAACTTGATTCTTATTAAAGAACTTAGCCCTATAAAGAGCATCATCAGCAGATTTTATAAGTTCTATATTATCCTTAGCCTTAGCTGGAAAGGATGATACCCCGAGAGAAATAGTTAATGTTCCACCTGGCTGATTTTCTTCACCGAAGAAGTAATATTCTTCAACTTTTTTTCTTATTTTTTCAGCTAATAAAACAGCAGAAGTTTCGTGGGTGTCAGGAAAAATTATAGAAAATTCTTCTCCTCCATATCTAGCTACTATATCAGAGGGTCTTACGGAATCACGTAAAATATTTGCTACTTCCTTTAGTACTAGATAACCTTTCTGATGTCCATAAAGATCATTATAATGTTTAAAATAATCTATATCTATAAAAGCCATAGAAACTGGCTTATTTTCTCTTTTATGATAGTTAATAATATGAGTTAAAGAATCATAGAAATATCTATGGTTATAAAGTTCAGTAAGTCCATCTAAATTAACCATTTCCTCTAATTTTTTTATATAGTTTCTTTCAGATTCTACATAGTAACCAAGAGGCCAAGCAGTTAAAATAAAAACACCTGCTATTAGTAAATCATTTTCAAAGTATGTATTTACAGGACCGGAAGCTCCATATATTAAATCTATAACTAAAACTATTGTAGAGGATACACTTGCTGTAATTAAACCAAATTTCATTCCAGACTGAATAGTTGAGGTTATAATTATAAGAAGAAATAAAAGTTTATAATTGCTTTCATGTGCTCCTGAAAACAAAATAACCAATGTAAATACTAAAGCAAAGCTTAGGTTTTCACCAAGAATAACTAATTTTAATATTCTTCCTTTGAGCCTTGACATAGTAGAAAAAGACCATAAGGCATATATTAAGGTTAATGAAAATAAAACTATAAAGGAAGAGTATACGCTATAACTTAATATAGAAGCATTGATATTTTCAAAAGAAGTACTAAATATAGCTATTCCTGAAAATAATAATGAGCTTAACTTAACCATAGATAGTATGTTGTTTATAGTATCTTTTTTATTTTCTATTAAATGATTCTTCAAATTTATTGCACCTCTTTATACCCTTAGAAGAAACAAGGTCGGAAAATCCGACCTTGCTTACTCTAATATTACTCTTCTCTTAATGACTTTGGCTCTTCAGGTTGATAAAAGAACCAGTTACATGCTGTTGAAGCCACATTAGTTGCAATTAATGTTAAAGCAGCAGCAGCTAATGCGAAAAACCCTTTACTAAGCTTTTTCATAAAAACCCCTCCATAATCTATTTAAGAAATTATCTATGTTTTTAAGTAGTAAGTTCCCAATATAAGTGAGAGTAAATCCTTGCCATAATGTGCCTAATAATAAACTAATACTATAAGATAATGGAAGGATATTATGATAATATATACCAAAACTGAATAACACTAAATATAGGGTTACTACATTTATAGATTTTACTTTAAGTCTAGATCTTTTATTTAAATTTTTAATAGGTTTATTTTTGCTATCTACAGGAGCAAGTTTATAAACCGTATAATAAGTAAATATAAATGATAAAATAGCTAAAATGATTAAGGTGTTAAAATTTATTAATAAGAAAAGTTTTTTGGAAATCAATCCTTGAATTATACAAAAGAAGGTTCCAATTATCAGACATCTATTTGGTGAGGTAGCATGTACACCACCAGAATATTTTCTAAGTATACTGACTGAAAATGATATTATTAAAACTTCTACTAGGATATTTAATAAGTATCCTATAACAGAAGTAACAAATATTGAAATTAAACTTTGTAAAAGTGCGAAAGTACCATAGGCTATGACTTCATTAGATTCAGTATCAAGTCTAAGTTCTTTAGATATTTTGTTGGAGATATACTTAGATAAATTAATCATATTCATATTATTTAGTAGACCTCTCTTTTTTTAAAATAAAAATAGCACAATGATATAAATATAATCATAATTAATAAGGAAGGTAAACCAAATATAGATTTACACAAGGGATTTAGACTATTTAAATCTATTTCAGATGATATAAAATTTTTTATAATAAGTATATTTATAGCTTCACTAGTTATTTGTAACATAAATGTCATTATTGATGCTGAAACAGCCTTATTTAAGTTAAAATGTAAAACATTAACTAACAATATTATGTAAATAAAAAGATTAAGTATTATATGGACACCATAATTTATAGGCAAAGATCTAACTAAGAAACCTAGTGCACCAAATAATAAGCTAGCTATTATATAGGGGTGTTTTTCCAAAGGCTTATTAAAAAATAAATGTGCTGCAAAAATAAGCATAAATGCCTCCGGTAATCCCCTTAGAATAAGTTCTATAAATTTAGTTTCTAGCATTGCTTTCACTCCTAATCATGTGTATAAGAGTAATTATAGCATTAAATAAAGTAAAGTAGAATACTTTACCTTAAATGTATTTACATTACTTAATATGAAAAAATATATAGTACAATTTAAATATATATATTTATTTAAATATATATATATATTATACATAAAATTTCAAAGATTTACCATACTTATTAAAAAATAAAATAGTACAAAAGAAATTATATATAAATATAGAAGATTTTTAGGTTATGTGTAAGTTCTTATCTTATGCCTACCAACTGTATTCCCAATCACCTTAAAAGGTTGGGGATAACAGCTGGTACCCCCTTAGATTAACTCATCTAACTTTCATATAGTAGAAGGAACACAACCTAAAGGAAGATTCGTTCTATAAAAGAATTAACATAGCTATCAGAGAGAAATTATAATACATATATATTTATGACTATGATATAATATGAAAAAGAAAGAAATTTATAATATTATCAGCATTATTAAAGAGTTAGTTTATTAAAAAATGTGTAAAATAAATTTTCAGTTAAAAAACTATATAACTTACTATAATAAATAATAGACATGTATATATTGATCTTAGTTTTATATTATCTTAAGACGTATAATAATATTCTATAGGGAGAGATTTAAAATTAACTTAAAGTAAGATAAATCAATGAATTTATTCATAAATAAGTTAAAAGTTTATCTGATGGCTACCAACTGTAATACCCCCATCCTCTTAAAATGTGGGAGATAACAGTTTCTACGGCCCTAGTTAACTTATCTAACCTTCAGATGGTGGAAAGAACATCATCTGAAGTAAGTTCATTCTATATTAAAACCCTATATTATAAGCTCAGTATAAGGACTAATTATATAGATAAGTTAAGAAAATACATATAAGGCACTAATGAGTAAAATTACCTTTAGAAATAAGGAGGCAGAAGGATGAGATTTGTTATCGTTACAGGATTATCAGGAGCAGGAAAGACACAAGCTACAAGAAACTTAGAGGATTTAGGATACTTTTGTGTAGACAATCTACCTCCTACGTTAATACCTAAGTTTGCAGAGGCATGTAGTCAGAGTCATGGAAAGATAGAAAAAATAGCCTTAGTTATGGATATAAGAGGTGGAAAGTTCTTTGATGGAGTAGCTGAAAGCTTAAAATATTTAAAGGACAATGAATATAAATATGAAATATTATTTCTAGATGCATTAGATGAGGTATTAGTTAAAAGATTTAAGGAAAGCAGAAGAAAGCATCCTTTAGCTCCAGATGGAAGAGTTATAAAGGGAATATCCCTTGAACGTAACAGACTAAGAGAGCTTAAGGACAGAGCAGATATAATAGTAGATACATCTAAGCTTGAAATAAAGGATTTAAGAACTAAAATAAATGAGATATATGGAGAAGAGGGTCAAGTAGAAAGAGAACTTGCAATAACTGTATTATCCTTTGGATTTAAGTATGGAATACCAGTGGATTCAGATTTAGTTTTTGATGTTAGATTTATACAAAATCCTTTCTATATACCAGAACTTAAGAAGTTTTCAGGAAAAGATAGTGGAGTTAGAGACTTTGTAATGAGTCATGAAGAAACCACAGGATTCATAGAAAGACTTGATGATATGTTAAGATTTTTAATACCTAATTACGAAAAAGAAGGAAAGAGACAGCTAATAGTGTCAATAGGATGTACTGGTGGTAGACACCGTTCTGTAGCCATAGCTAATGAAATATACGAAAGATTATCAAAAGAAGGGCGAAGTGTTACCATTGAACATAGAGATATTTCAGAAGATATAAATAAAGGTGGAATGAAGCTATGAGGCTTTCAGATTGGTTAAAGCCAGGAGTTAAAGTAAAGAGATGGATCTTACTAGCTCTTCTTGGGATTCTTATAATAGCATTTGCCCTAAATGAAATGATCACTTATAGATGGTACAATATATTCTATAAGTGTTTCTTTGCTTTTTTAAATATAACAGGTATATTCATATTATATATATCAGTAACAGAGGGAGTAAAATCTATAATAGCCTTAATAAATAAAGGATATTTAAAGTTTTCTTTAGACTCTAGAAAACTTGAAAACCTATTATATGAAAAGAGACTTCTAATAAAAGGACCTAAGATTGTAGTTCTTGGCGGAGGAACAGGACTTTCCACCATGCTTAGAGGACTTAAATACTATACATCCAATATAACAGCTGTAGTTACAGTGGGAGACGATGGAGGAGGATCTGGAGCCTTAAGAGAAGATCTTGGAATACTTCCTCCAGGAGATATAAGAAACTGTATATTATCCTTAGCAGATACGGAACCTCTTATGGAGGAGCTTCTTCAGTATAGATTTGAAGAAGGTAGACTTAAGGGACAAAGTTTTGGAAATTTATTTTTAGCTGCTATGAATGGAATATCTGACAATTTTGAGGATGCTATTCAAAAGATGAGTTCAGTTTTAGCAGTTACAGGTAAGGTTCTGCCAGTTACTTTAGAGGATATGGTTCTTAAAGCAAAGCTTAAAAATGGTAATATAGTTGTGGGAGAATCATTAATACCAGAGGAGGCATTAGCACAAAATAGTCCTATAGACACTATGTTTATAGAGCCTAAAGATGCTAGGGCTTTAAAGGAAGCCGTTGAGGCTATAAAGGAAGCAGATGCAGTGATACTAGGACCTGGAAGCCTTTATACTAGTATTATCCCTAATCTACTTATAAAGGATATAAGTAATGCTTTGCAAAAGACAAAGGCATTAAAGATATATATATCAAATATAATGACTCAACCAGGAGAAACGGATAAATTTTCAGTATCAAGCCATATAAAAGCTATTTATAAGCACGGTGGTAATGGGATTGTAGATTATGTGGTTGCAAATATCGCAGATATAGATGATGAATTAAAGCAGAAGTACCTATTAGATAAGTCAAATTTGGTTACTATAGATAAGGAAGAGTTAAATAAATTAAATGTAAAGGTAATTGAAGGAGATCTAGTTAGAATAAAAAATAGATTAATAAGACATGATGCAGATAAATTAGCATCGATTCTAATAGAAACTATAATGGATAAAAAGTTATTCTATGATAAGAAGAAGATAGTAGAGTACTTCTATTTATCTGAAAGATTAAAGCAAAACAAAAAAAATATTTAGGAGTAGAGAGTAATGTCATTTTCAGCTAAGGTTAAAGGAGAAATATGTAGATATACGGAATTATCAAAGGAAGAAGCTATTGCAGAGTTATCAGCAATAATGAAGGTAAGCGGAACTCTATCCTTTACTAGTGGAATGCAGATAAGCTTTAAAGTAAATACAGAAAACCCTGCAACAGCAAGACTTATGTTTAGGCTTTTAAAGGAGTATTTAAATATTCACGCAAGGCTTATGGTAAAAAAGAGCAATTCCCTAAAGAAAAACAATATATATATGGTAATAATAACAGAAGAAATGGGAGTTAAAGAGCTTTTAAATATTACAGGCATTCTTAAAGAAGAGGATGGAATGATGGCTTTAGATTACGGAATAAATCCTCATCTTGTTAAAGATGAAATTTGTATGAGAGCTTATATAAGGGGAGCATTTTTAGGGGGAGGTAGTATTAGTAACCCAGAGAAAACCTATCATTTAGAATTTGTAACTCACAGTCTTGAGTATGCTGAAGATTTAAGTAAAATAATAAACAAATTTGGACTTAATTCTAAGGTTATTCAAAGAAAGTCTAGTTATATAATTTATATAAAGGAAGGGGAGCAGATAGTAGACCTTCTTAATATAATAGGTGCTCATAATGCCCTTTTAGAGCTTGAAAATATAAGAATAATGAAGGAAATGAGAAACAATGTAAATAGACTTGTTAACTGTGAAACTGCAAACTTAAGTAAGACTGTTAATGCAGCAGTAAGACAAGTGGACAGTATTAAGCTTATCCAAAGAGAAATAGGACTTGGAAGGCTTCCAAAAAACTTAAGAGACATAGCAGAGCTTAGACTTTCTTATCCAGATGAATCTTTAAAGGAACTAGGTGAAATGTTAAATCCACCAGTTGGAAAGTCAGGAGTAAACCATAGACTAAGAAAAATAGAAAAGATTGCAGAAGAATTAAGAAAAGAAGGAAGGTAAATCAATGTCTAAGCAAGAAGATATAATGCTTCATATTAAGACCTTGGAGCCGGGGCATAAAATATCGGTAAGATCTATAGCGGGAGATCTTGGGGTAAGTGAAGGAACTGCATATAGAGCTATAAAAGAATGCGAAGCCATGGGTATAGTAACTACAATACCTAGAGTGGGAACTGTAAGAGTTGAAAAAATTGATAAAAGACACATGGAGAATTTAACTTTTTCTAAGGTGTTAAATATTATAAATGGATCTATTCTTGGTGGAAAAGAAGGGTTAAATAAAACACTAAATAGGTTCACCATTGGAGCTATGACAGTGGATGCTTTCTCAAAGTATGTATCCCCAGGAAGTCTTGTTATAGTTGGAAATAGAGAAGAGATACAAAGGTTCGCTTTAGAACAGGATGCAGCGGTTTTAATAAGTGGAGGCTTTGGTTGTAGAGGAGATATTAAAAAGCTAGCAGATGATAAGAAGCTTCCTATAATATCTTCAAACTATGATACTTTTACCATTGCATCTATGATAAATAAAGCTTTATCTGATAATAAGATTAAGAATGATATAATTTTAATAGAAGAAATCATGATGGAAGATCCAGCATATCTCACTTCTGAAGATACTTTAGAGGATTGGAAAGAACTAGTGAAGAAAACTAAGCATATAAGATATCCGGTGGTGGATAAAGATATGAAGGTTGTTGGTATAATGACTGCTAAGGACTTACCAGATGACTTAAGTAGTAATGAACCAATTAAAAAGCTTATGATGAAGGATCCTATTACAGTTACTCCTAAAACCACAGTTTCCTATGCGGCACATATTATGGGATGGGAAGATATAGAGTTATGTCCTGTAGTTGATGGACGTAAATTAGTTGGAGTTATAACAAGAAAGGATGTTATAAAAGCCTTTGAGTATATGAATAATCATGGATATGATGTGGAGAATCTGGAGGAGTCCATACTTAAAAACTTTACTTATACCAATGAAGGTAGTGATAGGGTTTATGAGGGAAAGATTACCCCAAGAATGCTTGATAACGTTGGTACAGCATCATGGAGCGCTTTAAATATGCTCATAAATGCAGTAGCAGTAGATACATTAAAAAGATATAATATAAATATATCTGTAGACAATATAAGCACTTATTTTATGAAACCTGTCCAAATGGATAGTAACATAGTAATAAGAAGTAGGATTTTAGATCTTGGTAGAAGCTTCTGTAAAGTAGAAGCAGAGATGTTTAATATAAAGAAAGAATTAGTAGGCAAAAGTCTTTTATCAGCTATAATCATAAAGGAGTAGGAGGAAAATTATGTTTACTCATGTTGTTATGTTTAAGTTTAAGGATAAAAATTTTGTAGAGGAAGCTAAGGACATTCTTCTTTCTATGGAAGGAAAAATAGATGAATTAAAGTACTTAGAAGTTGGAGCAGATGTTCTAGATACTGAAAGGTCTTTTCATATTATACTTATAACAAAGTTTGATTCAAAAGAAGACATGGATAAGTACCAAGTATCCGAATATCATGTAAATCATGTGTTGAAGAAGTTAAGACCTATGATTGAAAAGAGTGTAGCAGTAGATTACTAAAAGTACTAATAATATTTATATACAATACTAATATGTTAAAACATATAAACTTTAATATGGCGAAAGCAACAAAGGAAGATTTTAAACAAAATCTTCCTTTTATTGTATATAATATTTCTATAAGCATAGACATTGATGTGGGCATAAAAGATTTAGCCATATGCTCCAATGG
>NZ_JBFNEO010000045.1:0-16088 GCF_040797585.1 Clostridium sp. | reverse complement strand
TCCCTGACTTCAAGTCCATCGTCTAAACCTCCACTAATATAAATAATCTTCCGTTGGCAGTTTGTGTTGGCTTGATTACGATGTTGAGAGCTAAAAATAGCACATAAATTTAAGTTTTAGCTTAAAAATTTATGCACCTCAATATCGTAATCAAGTACTAAAACGAAGTCGCTAAAAGCAAACCACTACCTATGTAAATTCAATAATTTCTAGATTCATTCTAAATATATAGATCACTTAAGAACTATCTAAATAAATACATATTTGTTTGTAAAAGCATGAAAATTCCTTTTTTCTGCGATTTTCCGTGCATTTTCAATCTGCTTGTATGAAATATCCGTAGCTGTCACATTTGCTCCTAAGGCACAAAAACTAAATACTGCAGTATTATCACCACATGACGGAACGCAAACATTCTTCCCTTTTAAATCGGGATAATATTCTTTTATCATTGCTGCCATGGCCTGTGGAAAGCCCTTGTAGGGATCTTTCTCAAGAGCCGAAAATAGTTTATCAAATTTTATATTTCTAAACCACTCATCAGAACAATTATTCCAATCATCAATTATTTTATTTTGTTTTAACATGACTTTACTCCGAAATATAAATAATTTCAAGTTCATACCTTCATATCCTTGAATCTTTTAATATATTCCATATTATCATATATTAAAATCCAATTAAACCATTATATTGTAATTTTTATATAATCTGTACATCCATATATAGTCTAATACTCCCTTGTAAACTAACAATCTATTTTAATAGTTAAATTTTAATTCCTATTAGTCAATTACGTTTATCTTTCGTAATTTAATAAAAACCTAAGAAGATAATTCAAAGTTAGATTATCTTCTTAGGTTTTATACTTAAATTTTTTATTCAATATATTTCTATTAGCATTAAATTATATTTCTACCTTAGTTCCTATATTATTTTCTAAAGCCTTTTTATATATTTTATGAGCAGTAACCACATCTAAAACTGCTACTCCCACAGTTTTAAATAAGGTAATTTCATTTTCATTTTCTCTACCATTTATTTTTCCAAGAATAACTTCTCCCAACTCTCCAGCAAAATCATTCTCTGAAACTAAACCTTTTTCCATAGGAATTATAAAGTCTCCAGCCTCACTAAGTACTCCCTCTTTGGTATCAAAATATATCTTATCAGAACCTGTAATTAATGCCTCATGAAGTTCTTGCATTTCCCTAGTGTATGCTCCTACCCCATTAATATGAACTCCTTTTTTAACTAAGCTTCCATCAAAGACTGGTTTTTTTGAGGTAGTAACTACAGTTATAATATCTGCATCCTTTACTGCTTCATTACCATCCTTTACTGCTATTAATTTAGTGTTATAATGAGATAACTCTTTTCTCATATTCTCTACAAAAGCTTCTGCCCTTTCAATACTTATATCAAATACTCTAACTTCATCTAAAGCTCTTGTACATACCATTGCCTCAAGCTGAGTGGCTGCTTGCCCTCCTGTTCCAAATAAGACCCCAATTTTAGAATCTTCCCTTGAAAGTATGTCTGTAGCAGCTCCTTGAACCGCTCCTGTTCTTAATTGAGTTAAATATGTTCCATCCATTATAGCTACTACTTCCCCAGTGGTTCCATCTAGCAAAATCATTTGTGCCGGAACTGATGGTTTTCCTTTTTCTATATTCTTTGGAAAAACAGAAACTATCTTTATTCCAGTGGCATCTAAATCTTCTACATAGGATGGCATAAATAAACTTTGACCCTGTTCTTTTTTAATGTCTATATTCACTCTTAGAGGAGTAATACTCTTTCCTTCTGAATATATTCTTAGAGCCTCTTTATCAGCCTCAATAGCCTCCTTCATTGTAAATACACTTTTTATATCTTCTTTGTTTAAAATTAACATAGTTTATCCCTCCAGTATTTCTCTAGTATAATGTATCTATTAAATTATTATTTAACTTGTAAAAAGTACATAAAAGATAAAATATAATTCTGAAAAATATTTTAACTTAAACTTCTAAAAGTTATTCTTTTAAAATTAATAACTTTAATTATTATATTAAGTTAAATATTACAACAATTTGACTTATTAACTGTGATTAAATGCTTTAAAAACTTCTCTTACTCCCTGTAATTCTTCCCCAAACTTATCCTTTGCAGTTTCTCCAAAGGTTTCAATCATTTTTAAACAATAAGCATCATGGATAATATTCTCCTTAGCAAGAAAGACCATAGGAGTACTCTTAGTCCAGACTACTTCAGCGTTCTTTTCATTTTGTATATGTCCAAAAATTACTTCATTAGAATCTACCACAATACTTATCCATCTTCCTCCACTTTCCTTAAGCTTATCTTTTTCAAATCCATGATTATAATAATTCTTAAGTCCAACCTCATAATTTCCATCTAAGCTATAGAGAATTATTATAACCTTATCCAAAGTCTCTTCTATCAGCTTTAATTCCTCATATAAGTTATGAATATCTTCCTTCCAAACTTGAATAAATACTTCCTTTTCAGCTCCTTTAAGTAGGTGTCTACATTTGTTAAATATATTATCATACCCTTTTATATGCCACATACTCTCAAGATCCATGGTAGTATTATAACTTACAAGCTCTTCTTTAACTTCTTCCAAATCTTTATGTACATTACCCCTTATATTATCTATAAATTCATCTATAGGTACTGCGCTATATTTTAAAGGAGGGTTTTCCTTTGAAACTACTACGCACCCTTTTCCCATAAGAATTTCTATTATGTTATATACCTTTGACCTTGGTACTGATGAATTTTTACTTATTTCATAGCCTGTTCCTGGTCCATTCTTTAATAAGGCAATATATACCTTAGATTCTGACTCAGTAAAGTTAAATTTCTTTAATAAATTTATTATTTTATCCAAAATATTTTCTCCAATTTTATATTTTTATATTAGTAGTTACTCTTAGTAACTATTATAATTCTAAAATCATCCTAGTGTCAATTTTCAATATTCTTTAATCTGTGATATCTTTTATTCCTTCTGCTATAGTAAAAATATTAAATTCCGTCTCTTTTGATATCTTTTTTGCCATATGAAATACAGAATAAGAACCACCAAAATCCAATAATTCTATATCATTAAAAAGTAATATTCCTACATTTCTCATTGATTATCCTCCTTAAGTAAAATCAATTTTTAATCAATAAACTATTTAGATATAACAATTGATAATTCTCTTATCTTACTTATAGATTTCGTATATAACCTTTATATCCCTTTTTTCATTTTGAATCTTTTTGATCTTATAACTAATTAAATAACTATTAGCTCTAACATTACATAAAATAGGTAACAAAGTTTGTATTGCTACTACTGATAGGCATGGTAATCTACGTATAAAGTTATAATGTAGCCTAAACTTATACAAAGATAATAAACTTTAAATAAAGAAAGCTGATATTTGTTTACCTATATACATCACATTGGAAATAATACTATAATTAACATATAATCAAACTATAATTTCGCCACAATAGTAAATTTATACGAAATAAAATTTATATATTTCTGCGTGGACAAATGAAAGCAAGGTAGGCTAGGAAATAACAGTTATATTTTAGTACAATTTTTACATGGAGGTGAGAAAAATAGATTTTATTCAAAACTTGCAGAGGGCAATCGATTTTATGGAAGAGCATATATTAGAAAGGATTACCTATGAAGATGTTGCAAATCATGTTTTCATGTCAAACTATCATTTTCATAGGACATTTAGTTTAGTTACTGGCATTACAGCAAATGAGTATATTAGGAATAGAAGATTATCTATGGCGGGTCAGGAAATCTCTATATCTGATTCAAAAGTAATTGATATTGCTTTAAAATATGGTTATGATTCACCAGAAAGTTTTACAAAGGCATTTACCAGATTTCACGGCATTACACCCAATATAGCTAGGCGTGCAGGTATGAAATTAAAATCTTTTAATCGCCTTCTCATTAAAATAAAATTGGAAGGTGGTACTGTTATGGACTATAGAATCGAAAAATTAGAAAAATTTAAGTTGTTGGCTAAAGTTGCAAAGTTTAGAAATGAATCAATCTCAGAAGAGGGGAATACTGAGATTCCAGACTTTTGGAAAGAATGTGGTAAGAATGGTACATTTGATGTTTTAAAACAAAACACTAGTAAGCATGATATTTATGGGGCTTGTGCGCCAATATCAAAAGAAAGTACACATTTTGACTATGGTATAGGTATGGAATATAGCGGTGGTAATATACCAGAAGGATATACTATATGGGAGGTAAACCCTGCATTATGGGCCGTTTTTAAATGTATTGGTGAAACTGGGGATTGCATAGGAGAAACATGGGGTAAAATCTTTTCAGAGTTTCTTCCAGGTTCAGAGTATAGCATGGTTGATGATACTGATTTTGAATTATACTCAGAAGATATTAAAGCAGACTGCTTTTGTGAAATATGGATTCCCGTTGAGAAAAAGTCACATTCATAATTACTATTATTACAGGTTATGATCATAATTTTTTCTTAATTAAAAATACGTAGTCTTCTAAAAAAATGAATTAAGGAATGTGGTTTTTTGGACTTCCCTTAATTCATAAATTTTCAATACTGTTCTAAAATATGGCTAAACCCAAAGTAAGTAGTACATGTTTTTTACCATATACTACTTACCTTTATTATTTTAATGATATATAAATATCTATGGTTTGATTATTCATGTCCTCCGAATCATTATGATAAATCTCAAAATCACAATCATACTTTCTATCTAAATCCATTCCCCATATCTTTCCCCAGGCTTCGCCTACAGCCTGCTGCATGTGTCCTTTTATGGTGAATTTAGCATATTTTCCACCTGAAATATTTTTAATTACTAACCCTTCCTTTAAATCCTTAGCCTCATCTACTTCCACGCCAGCATAAAACTTATAAGGTTTTGTAAAGTCTCCTTCATATTCTGTATATAGCCCTATGGCCATTTCATTTGATCTATTTTTAATATTTCCTATTATATCTTCTCCTATGAATTTTCCCCATACTAATCCTATATCTTCCATAGCTTTCATATTCTCATTAGTTGTTCTTACACCTACCCCCACCAATGTCTTTTCTTCTAAATTAACTACTTCATATTTCATACTTTACCACTCCTTTAATTAATATAAATTAATCTTATCATTTGAAAGTTGACATCTATATGTCATAGTTTGAAATTATATTTTTTATAGTATTTATTACTTCCATCTTAATGGAGGGTGGCCCTAAAGCAGTAACCTCATTTCCAAAGCTTAGTATGAAATTAATAATGTTAAAGTCAAAGTAATAAGTAAAAGAAACTATTATATATTCTTTATTTATTTCTAAAATTTCATCCTTTGTAAAATAATCATATATTTTTCCAAGTTCACTTCTCTTAAATCTTAATTTAACTAATACTTGATCATTTTTTTCAACTTTAGCCTCACTAGGAAAGTTTTCATAAGAGTTAATTATCTTATTAGCAGTAATACTCATATCATTAATTCTGGTTAATTTAAAAACTCTAAAATCATTTCTTTTATGACAAAATCCGTATAAATACCAACTTCCATAATTGAACTTAATATTTATTGGATCTACTTCTCTTTTTCTTGTATCTCCATCATATTTCGTATATGTAAAAGCAATAGATTTCTTTTCATCTATTGCTTTATTAATAATTTTTATTTTCTCATTAACTAAATCTTGTATCTCTTCTCTTTGAATGCTTTTATATCTTATCTTATTATTTATAAAGCTTTTCTCATTATCAGTAATAATTCCTTTAATTTTTTCTTTAAGATCTTGTATATTATTTTCTTTTAAAATTTCTTCCCTTGCTTCTAAGCAATCTAAAATTATACCTTTTTCTTTATCTGTAAACATATATTTATCTAATTTATACCTACTACTTAGCCCTACTCCTCCGTTTTTTCCAAAGTAAGTAATGATAGGAACCCCTGCAATAGTTAAGGACTCTATATCTCTATATATTGTCCTTTTTGAAACCTCAAAATATTGAGCTAAATACTCTGCTGTAACTCTTTCATTATTTAGTAATATTAATAGTATTGAAAATAATCTCTCTGTCTTCATTCTTATCTCCTATTGCAAGTTTTCTTTATATTTTTCATAGCCTAGACTTTCATAAAATCTTACAGCCCTATAATTTTCAGTAATTACCTCTAAAAAGAGTTGAGTACAATTATTATTTAGCCCCTCATTTTTATGAAGTTTAAATAATTCCTGACTTACCTCTTTTCCTCTATACTCTGGAATTACTGCTAGAGTGCCACATCTCATGGTCTTTATTCCTTCATAGATATTTATTCCGCCAAAAATAACTCCTATAGGCTTATTATTATCTAAGGCTATAAAAGAGTGTTCCTTACTATTTCCCTCTGCTCCAAAGAAGTGATTAAAGAAGGCTTCCTTTGCCATGTTAAATTTAACAATATAGTCTGAGAATCCTATAGTGAAAGCTTCATAGATTAAGTCCTCATCTACATCATTACATCTTTTATAAGTAATCATATATAATCCTCCTAACTAAATTTCATGTATATACATATTTTCTTAGTTTTCTATAGTCTTTAAGATAAACTACATATGCTATGTTCTAATAAATTAAATATATAAAGTATTAATAATTTTATCTATAAATAGATTTATAGTTCCACTCTTAATTAAAATAAAAATTCCTAGTCCTATAAATATTATAGGAACAAAAATATAATCATACTTTTTAATGTTTCTCTGTACCAAAGGCTGTTCTGATAATCTTAAAGCAATAAAACACCAAAGGGCTGTTAAAATCATAAATACTATTACTGTTAAAAAAGTATTAAATAAATCCATGCTTGTGAAAAGAGGAATATAAATTCCAATATTATCTGCCCCATTAGCAATGGTTATGCTAATTACTTTTAAGACATTTGGATTTATAAAACTTTTAATAAAGGTTATTATATGGTCTCTTTTAGTATCAAGCAATCCCTCAAATTCATGTCCATCCTTCTTTTGAGAATCCTTATAAATTTTATTTCTGTTCTCTTCTGGCTCTTTCTTATGACCTAAATATACTTTTATTCCTAAGTATATGGGCATTAATCCAAGAATCCCAACGTATTCTTGCGGAATTACTGAAAAACCTAATGCTCCTATAATACTTATTACAATTAAGCTTCCTATTCCTACATATTGTCCAATAATAATATGTTGTTTTTTCATTTGATTACTTCTTTGAGAAAAAAGTATCATAAGTATAAATATATCATCAATATTAGTACTAACAAAAAAAATAAAAGCTGTAATTATTGTAGCGATCATTGCATCCTCCATTCACAGTAGCTATCAAAATTAATAACTACATTATATCACTCACTTACAATATTTCACTATATACTTAAACTAATATTTAACTATAGGGTTCTGCTTTAATGAGCTATAGAATTCTTATAACTTATACCTCCCTCAAAAGTTTGATTTATCAATGAATAAGCCACAGATATAAGTTAGCATTTAAGATATGAACCCTATATATATCATTCTTGATCTAAAATAAAACAAAAGACACCTTCAATAATTTATAGAATCATTGAAAGTGTCTTCTTAAATTTATATTTTTTTATTATTCTTTAAAAACCAATATCTATAATATACTAATTATTATAGAAAAGATTTTCTGTTGGGTACTCTGGATCACAAGTTATATCTATATCTAATTTTCCAAAGGTTTGTTCATCACTCTTTCTTAGTATTGTTGTAGAGTGAGCTTGACATCCCTTAAGCATAACAAGCTTTTCCATAGCTACTTGAGCTGTTGGATTTGTTGCAGCACATATGCTAAGAGCAATTAATATCTCCTCACAAGTTAATGCAGCGTTTTTGCTACCTAGTGTTCTAGCCTTTAAATTTCTAATTGGTTGAAGAATTACAGGAGATATAAGGTGTATTCCATCTGATATACTTGCAAGATGCTTAACTGCATTAAGTATAACAGCTGCCGTTGCATCCATTACCTCTGAGCTTCTTCCTGTTAATATTGTACCATCATGAAGTTCTAGTGTTACCACTGGACAAACCTCACTATTATTACACTCTTCTCTTAATTTTAGTGAATATTCCCTTGCAGGTATAACTACTGCTCTATCACTTTCTTTTAGGTTAAGCTCTTCCATTATAAGCTTTGATCTTTGGAAGGTTTCCTTATCAACATATCCCTTTTTATACTCACAACCAGTTTTAAAATATCTTCTTATTATTTCTTGCTTAGATGCTTCTTGAACTACTTCATCATCTATAATTCCAAAGCCTACTCTGTTAACCCCCATATCTGTTGGAGACTTATAAACAGACTCTTCCCCTGTTATTTTTTCAATTATTCTCTTAAGTACAGGGAAGCTTTCAATATCACGATTATAATTTACTGCTACCTCATTATAAGCATCCATATGGAATGAATCTATCATATTTACATCCTTAAGATCTACTGTTGCAGATTCATAAGCTATGTTTAAAGGATGCTTTAGTGGTACATTCCAAACTGGGAAGGTTTCAAACTTAGAATATCCTGCTATTTTTCCATGCTTTTGCTCATGATATAATTGGCTAAGACATGTTGCAAGTTTTCCACTTCCTGGTCCTGGAGCTGTAACTACAACTATTGGTTTGCTTGTTTCAATATATGGATTTTTACCATATCCCTCATCACTAACTATTGTATCCACGTCTGTTGGATACCCCTTAGTTGCTCTATGCTTATAAACCTTTATTCCTCTACGCTCAAGCTTATTTATAAACACAGTAGCTGATGGCTGATCATCATATCTTGTAATTACAACACTATTAACTAATAGATCGTATCCTCTTAAATCATCTATAAGTCTTAGAACATCCATATCATAGGTGATTCCATAGTCCCCTCTTATCTTATTTCTTTCTATGTCTCCAGCATATACACATATAACTATTTCTACATTTTCTTTTAATTTATGTAATAATTTAATCTTTGCATTTTCATCAAATCCTGGAAGTACTCTTTTAGCATGCATATCCCCTATAAGCTTTCCACCAAATTCTAAATAAAGCTTATCGTAATTATTAACTCTTTCTAAAATATACTTTGATTGCTCTTCAAGGTATTTTTTGTGATCAAACCCTATCTTCATTCTATCGCCTCACTTATTCTATTAATTATTTTAATTTATCCAACAACCATTTACCCTAATTCTTTATTTGGTCCAAATTAAGTATTAGGGTAATAAATATTATAAGCTATATTTTCAATAAAATTTAACCTTAAAACTTTTGTCTTAAGGTTAAACTTTATAATTAATATCCAAACACATTTTCATATTATCACATAGATTTACTCTAAAGTAAAATTAGCTTCTGTTACAATTTCACTCGATTTTTGTGGTATTTATTTTTATTTTCTAACTTACACTAATTCTATGGACATTAATGTGGATTATTGATAATATATTATTTGTATAAAAGACCCCTTTTTAACTTATGGCAATAAAATGAAGCACTTCTTAATCATATTTCATACCTATTTATAACTTTTACATATGTTCTTTATTACTACTAAATATCCCTGATGTTCTATTAACATCCATAGAAAACATTATACCCTTACCAGGATTATCAATTTGTATATTTTTTCTTATAGCTTCTATTACAGATTCTATTTTTAACTTTTCAATAAGAATCATAACTATTTCTTTTTCTGGTTCAAGGGACATGCCAAAAAACTTACTATTTTCATGGATGCTTGATCCTCTAGCATTAATTATTGTTCCTCCCTCTGCTCCCCCCGATACAGCTGCCTCTACCACTTCTTCGGCCATTCCTCTATCAACTATAGTAAAAACAACTTCATATCCTTTATTATCTTCCATGCCCTTTACATCTCCTTCATCTTTAACTATTGTGTTATCCATACATCTTCGTGCACCAAAAATTTTATTTACATTCAAAGAAAACGCTATTCCCTTACTTGGCTTCATTAAATGAAATTTTTCAACTAAAACTTCATGAATCTTATCCTCAAAGTCTTCTTTCATAACCATTAGAACTATTTCCTTTTTTACCTCCTCTAAACCAAGAATCTCTAAGACATGACTGTTAGCAGTACCTTTCCCAAGGAAAATTGTTCCTCCTAGTACTCCATTTTTCTTAGCTTCATCTAAAACCTTGCTCCCAATTCCTAAGTTTACAACTACAAAAAACATTGTGTAACTTCCTCTATTTATATTACATTCCAATTTCCTCAACTCCCCTCTTTATAGACTTACGTTTATAAATCAATCCAAGAATTTGTATAGCAATTAAAGGTGTTAATGCTACTAAAGCAATAATCCCAAAACCATCAATTAATACATTAGCCCCATCAATTGCTTCAGCTGCCCCTTGAGCAAATGCTAGAATAAAAGTTGCAGTCATAGGACCTGAGGCAACTCCCCCTGAGTCAAAAGCTATTCCTACAAATATCTTTGGAACAAAATAAGACATTATTATGGATAATATATATCCTGGTAGAAGGTAATACCATAGATTAATCCAAGGAACCATTATCCTAATCATAGAGAGGGCCACTGCAAATGCAACCCCTATGGATAAGGTATAAAGGATTACCTTTTTTCTTATATGACCACTTGTTACATCCTCCACCTGTTCATTTAAAACATATACTGCTGGCTCTGCGAATATCACTGTAAATCCTAATACAAACCCTATAGGCACCAATGCCCAATTATTCTCTAAAGATGCAACTGCATGTCCTATAGCACTTCCTGCCTCCATAAACCCCGCATTTACCCCTGTTAGAAATAAAACTAAGCCTATAAAAGTGTACAGTAACCCCTTTAAAATCCTATTAAACTTCTTTTTTGATAGCTTTAAAAATTTTATCTGGAAAAAACAGAACATAAGAAAAAGAGGTAACAATGCAATAGTTATCTCAAGTGTCATCTTGGGTATTTCTTTTATATAAGGCCCTATTATCCCTTCAGCTACTGCTGAATTATAAATTAAGCTTCCTTCTGAGGCTTCAACCTTAGATACTATGCTCATTATAAGTACTGAAATTATAGGACCAGCGGATGCTATTCCTACCATACCAAAGCTATCTTCTTCTGACTCTTTTCCAGCTTTAATAGATGACATCCCAACTCCAAGTGCTAATATGAAAGGTACAGTCATAGAGCCTGTGGTGGCCCCTGATGCATCAAAAGATATGGCTAAAAACCCTGATGATGTAAATATTGATAGCAACAATATTATTCCGTACAATATTGTCAAAAGTTTAGATAGTGATATATTAAAGATTATTCTCATTAATCCTACTACAAGCAAAACTCCTACCCCAATGGAAACAACAATTAGAAGGCTAAGCCTTGATATGTCTCCTGAAGTAACTCCACTTACTTGCGATGCTAGTACTTGAAGATCAGGTTCTGCTATAGTTATCAGGAAACCTAATATAAATCCCAATATAACTATTATACTTATATTTTTACTCTTAGTAAGGGCAGATCCCATTGAAGAACCTAAAGGTTGGATTCCTATCTCCGCACCAAACAAAAATATCCCAAGTCCTAATATTATGAATATTGCCCCTATTAAAAACCTATACATAAGGTCTTTTTCTATAGGTGCTATGGTAAAATTAAGAATCAGCACAATAATTGTAATGGGTAATACAGCAAAAGTTACTTCTTTCAATTTTTTAATAAGTTTTCTCAAATAATATCAACATCCTTTCTTTATTGTATTAATACATTTTATATAAACATTCATAATAATATTATATAATAATGTGGCTAATATATATTACCTCTCTTCTTTGTAATCCTTAGTATAAATTTAAATTCCCCTTTAAACTTCCATTTTACTGAATATTTCCTCATTTTATGCTTTTTATTAAACTAATAATTACTATATATTAATCTTAATAATTTAAAATATTTTATCTAAATATAATAACCATTAAAAATTATTAAATAAATTTTTCTATCTTATCTCTAAACATATCAATACTATGCTTTTGGTATCTATAGAATAAATTTATAAAAGCATATTAAATAAAGCTAAGGTACAAGAAATATAAAATCCCCTTGTAACTTAGCTTTATCTAACGACATCTATTATAGTTAAAAAATATTATAATCCCATATATAGATGTACCTTATCTAATTTTACCCTTTGAATATACTATAATCATAGTATATTCAGATTTAGTTTAAGTTGCTATGTAATTTATCTATATAACTAATCTACTTCCTCTATTGCACTCACTAAAATTTTTTGAAGTTCATCACTACTGTAGATAGAAAGTTCTGTATTTTTATAACTAATATCTTTATCAGCTTCTTCATTATATTGAGGAAATAAAAGTATATATAACTCTTCTATACTTCTTCCATGAATTTCATGATTTATCTTCAAGGCTCCTGTGAATTTTTTTAGTGCCCTAGAATATGTATATACTTCCTCCATAAAACTTAAAAATTTATTATTATCTAATTTAAAAGATTTAATCCCATATGGCTTTAATACCACAGTTCCATTCTCCATAGCAATTACTTTTGATTTCGAAAGCCCTTTAATAAATCTTCCTTGTTCTATAGACTCATTTAATTTACATAGAATATCTTCATCATCCTTTTCTTCCAAACTACATGATTCTAAGTCATAGTAGAAGGTCATATTAATCATCCCCTTATTTGTGCCATGTGCTTATATTATAATTACATCCCCTTATACCTTAGCATATTTTTACATAATATTTAATATATTTTTACCATTTTCTCTTTTAAATTTTTAATATCTAGGTTTTTATTTTCCCTTCTATATTTAAACAATAAATAGCCACTATAAAATATTGATTTTAATCAACTTCTATAGTGGCTTATTTTGTTATCTATAAATATTTTTCTTTATAGATATATGATTATTAAATTTATTATTTTGAAATATACTCAGCTAATAATCCCTGAATTTCATAAACACTAGAACTCTTATTAAACTGAAGTCCCACTGGTTCTGCTGTGCTTGATATCCAGATTTTAAGCTCTGCATCTAAATCAAAATGTCCTGCTGTCTCAACCTTAAAATGAGTTATACTCTTATATGGTATAGAATGATAACTTACTTTCTTCCCTGTAAGTCCTTGTATATCAACTATTATAAGTCTTTTATTAGTAAATATCATAAGATCCCTTATAAGATTATAAGCCCTTTCCATTGTCTCTGATGCTCCTAAAAGCATTGAATACTTTTCATTAATCTTTTCCATATTGCTTTCTGATGCATTTCCTACTAATCCGCTAAAAATCCCCATAATATCTTCTCCTTTATTCTAAAATAAGTTTTGATTGAAAATCCTATAATAAATATGCTCTTTATTATTTTGATAATATAGTTTCTTAATTATACTACAATATAATTAAGAAACTATATTATAATTCTTAATTTAAAGTTAAATTAAGTAAACCTAAATTTAATTGCTTTCTACCCATCTATTCTAGTAAGTAGGACACATTTTTAATCTGATGGAGATTAAATAAAATCCTAATTAAGCAGAGCAAATCTATGCTCTGCTTAAAAAATGTTAAGTTTCAATCATTTATAGTTATGAATCAATTAATTTTAACATCTCTGCTCTCTCCCCAAGGGAATATATATATAATCTATGAAGAGGTCTTGTCATAGCAATATATAAAAGCTTAACATTTAGATAATTCTTAAGGTACATATCCTTACTTCCATTGGCAATAATCACCACATCAAATTCAAGACCTTTAGCTAAATGACATGGAATTAATACTACTCCTCCAGAATATTCACTTTCCCCTTCATTTATTATTTTTACATCCATACCTAACTTCTTTAACTCTTCCTTTATTTTTTTACACTCTTCTATGGTCTTACATATAATAGCCGCTGATTTAAAACCCTCTAACTGAATATTATAGATATGATCTCTTATCCCTTTTACAATTTCTTTTAAGCTAGATTTTTCTATTACCTTAACCTCTTCCCCATGCCTTATAACTGGCTCTGCCTCTATAAGTCTCGGATCATTTAAGGATTTTATAACAGTGTTAGCTGCCTTCATTATTTCTATGGTAGTTCTATAACTTTGCTTTAGGGTAACCATGGAATAATTATCTTCTCCAAATACTAATGTTGATACCTCATTCCAATCATTTATCCCTCTATAGGAATAAATCCCTTGGCATAAGTCACCTAATACCGTAAAAGAGTTTCCTCCAATTATTTTCTTAAGAATAAATAACTGGAAAGCACTAAAATCCTGTGCCTCATCTATTACCACATGTCTCACATTAATTTTATCATCTAATCCATTTATTAAAACTTTTAAGTACATAAGTGGTGCTAAATCTTCTAACTCCACTTTATTTATACTTATATTTTTTAAGGTTTTCTTTCTTATTTCCTCTAATATATCCCCTTCTAGATACTCATAAAAATCACTTTTAAATATATCTTTATTCTCTAGAAAGTTTTTGTAATATTCTAGTGGAGAGAGGACTGAAATCTTCTTTATATAATCCCGTACTACACTTTTAGAACTCTTTTTCACCTTGAGAATTATAGAGTCTCTAGTATCTGCAAGATTAATTATAATATTTCTCCTCTCTATAGAGTCCTTCATCTTTTCTTTTACTTTTTCTATTTTTCTATCATAGGTATATTCTATTTCCTCAAGTATTCTGTCCTTATTTTGTTTTAAAATATTAGTTAAATTCTTTTTAATTTCATTTATTCTTTCTTTCATGGGGAGATAATTATAATCTTTTGTGAAAAGGGTGTTTATTTTTTCATATCTTAACAATACAAAGGTATCTATTTTAAAATCTTCTTTAGGTATGAAATTATCCTGGATAATTTTTATATATTTATCTATGAAATTTTTATAATTTAAAGATGACTTAAAGGAAGATATATTTCTAATTTTATTTTTTTCTTCCTTTGAGTTGTTATTTATAAGAAAGGAAAGTTTTCCACTTGCATTTTCAATTTTAAGTTTTTTACCTATAATATCTAAGGCAAAGTCTTCAAAGGTAGTTTGAAGTACATTTTCCACTCCTAAATCTGGCAGAACATCTGAGATATAACTTAAGAAGAATCTATTAGGAGCTATTATCATAAAGTTTTTAGGAGTTAAGGTTTTCTCATGGTTATATAAAAGGTATGCAATTCTATGAAGAGCTATAGTAGTCTTACCTCCCCCTGCTGCTCCTTGAACCACTAGAGGTTTCCACATATCTGCTCTTATAACTTTGTTTTGTTCTGCTTGTATAGTTGAAACAATATCTTTAAGTCTTCTATCCTTACTAGAACCTAAAGCTGCTTGAAGAAATTCATCATTAGTTGTTATATCTATATCATGGATTTCTCTTAATATTCCTTGATCAATAGTATATTGTCTCTTTAATTTTATTTCCCCTTTTATTTTTCCCTCAGGACTTTCAAAAGCTGCCTCACCAAGACGTCCCTCGTAATAAAGAGTGGCTATTGGTGCTCTCCAATCTACTATAATAAGTTCCTGATCCTTATCCTTAAGTAAAGAAATTTTTCCAATATATAATTTTTCTAATTTACTGCTATATTCCTCAATAAAATCCACTCTTGCAAAATATGGTTTTCTTAAGCTTGTATCTAGATTTTTAAGTCTTTGAGAGAAAGAATCTTGTAATGACTTATTAATAACTAGCTCATTAAACTGTTCAGCATTATCATCGTTATAATGTTTTAGTCCATATTCAACATCTTTATCTATTCTTATCTTTTCTCCTATAACCCTTTTGTTATAGTACCTCATATACTCAAGGGTATAATTTAATCTTTCCATTTCCTCATTATAATTTGGATGATCTAATAAAGACATAGTACACCGTTGCCAAAATTCTATAAAAATCTATAAATCTTGTTTAATTCCCTTTTCAATGTGTCCGATTTTGTAATTCTAAAACAATATACTACTTTCGTTTGATATAACACTCCGAGGGCTTAAATTCCCATACAACG
>NZ_JBFNEO010000044.1:0-16138 GCF_040797585.1 Clostridium sp. | reverse complement strand
AGATAACCATACTTCCTAATAATAATCCTAGATTAAATTTTTCATCTTTAATATTATATACATTAAAAAATACTTTTCTACTGCTTCTAAGAAGACTTACATAGCTTATTATATAAATAATATATACCTTTCCTAGAATATTTTTATCATAACTTTCTAAAAACATATAGCTTACTATAAGACTAATTAATATGATACTAGTTTTAATCCCAAGTCTTCTATAATATTCATAATGCACAGCATTTTCATCTAGTGAAACATAAACTAATAAGTAAATACTTAAAAAAATAAATATTAAAGCCATGTAATTATCTGCTCTATTCCATTTATAAAAAAAGTAGCTATATATAAAACTTATGAAAAATATTACCGGCATATATTTTTTAGGACTTATATCTTTACTAGACAATACTTGTATAAGTATTCCAAGAGCTATTAATATTATAAGGTCCTTACCACTTAAATTCACTTTAAATAAAGGTGATAATATACTTATCTCTAAGGCAAACATAAAGGAAGCTATAAAAAAAGTATATAGTAGTTTTATCATTCTATAAGAATTCATATATTTACTTATAAATCTCACCTTTATCTTCCTCCCTTATAGCTTATAGTTTCTATAAATGGTAACTTAGGTATAGCTTCATCCTTTGATGTATCGATTATTTTTATAGTAAAGCCTAAAGAATTTATTTTACCTATTATACCTATACTCTCCTCATCTAAGAAGGCAGCTACTACTATATATATGGTATTTCTATCTAAAACCCTTAGGATACCTCTTAAATGCCTATGAAATTCTCCTCTAGATCTTATGTCTATTCTTGCTCCTATTTCAAGTAATGTAGAAAAATCATTAGTATAGGTAAATATTCTTATGTCTGATGCTTCATACATATTTATTATCTGAGAATTAGTAGAAATAGAAACTGGAACAGCATTCTTTATAAATGCTTTACCTAAAGCCATAATAAGTTCTATTCCTCTTTCTGTACAATCTGTATTTATAATGGACCAAAAGGGTGTTGTATTTTGGTTACTAAATATAAACATAACCTTTTTCTCTGAAGTAGTATCATATTCTTTTACCATAAGCTTATTCATTTTCATACTAGAATTCCAGTGGATATCTTTCATTCTATCTCCCATGGTATACTCTCTTATGCCTTTTACATATAACGGATCCCTATATATCCATCTCTTAACAACTTCCTCTCCTTGAAGGGAGTTATTATTAAGATTTAAGTCTTTCAAGTCTAATACCTTTGGATATACTACTATCTCTAAAAGGCTTGTTATGGCTCTATTATCCAGTGCGTATCCAAAATAATCACCTATGGATATATTCATATTTTTAAGAATATATACTCCTCTTTTACTTGCAACAGTCTTATAAGTCCTCTTAATTCTTTCATTTCCTGAGATACTATAACTACTATAATAAAAATGACTTTTATCCTTAAGTCTCTCATTAGTATATAACCTTTTAACCTCAGCACTATACTCCTCTTCTATAGTAATAAAGGATATAGGTATACTTTTCTTATTTTCTATAATAGTTGTAATCTCAAAAACTTCATTTATAAATACCTTTGACTTATTTATCTCTCTCTTTACCCTTAGATTATCAAAGCCACTTTCTACTACTTTCTTAGCTATGATACCCCCTAGAATCAATAGGACTACAAATGGTATATACGCCCCCATACTCACCACCACCTATATTTTTTCTAAAGGTAACTCTACAGTATTAAGAATTTCTTCAATAATTCCCTTTGCCCTGCTTGATTCTCCTCCTAAGCTAGACTTAAGTATTATTCTATGACTAAGTATAGGTATAGCCATAGCTTTTACATCCTCTGGAATTATATAATCTCTTCCATTTATAGCCGCATATACTTGTGATCCCTTCATAAGAGCAAGGCTGCCTCTTGGTGATGCTCCTAAATGTATATCTCTGTGATTTCTTGTAGATTCTATGATACTTAATATATACTCCTTTATACTATCTTTAACTTCAACATATATGTAATTTTCCTGTACATACTCCATTTCTTCTTTGGTGACTGCTCTTTGTAGCTCTTCTAAAGGATCTCCTTGAATAAATCTATCAAGTATTGCTTTTTCTTCTAAGAATTCTGGGTAACCAAGGGATAGCTTTAAGAAAAATCTATCTAGTTGAGCCTCTGGAAGAGGAAATGTTCCATATTGCTCCACTGGATTTTCTGTTGCCATAACAAAGAAAGGCTTTGATAATTTTATTGTATTTCCTTCTACAGTAACTTGTCTTTCTTCCATTGCCTCTAAAAGAGCGGATTGAGTTCTTGGAGTAGCTCTATTAATCTCATCTGCTAAAACAAACTCACTTAATAGAGGTCCTTTCTTAAACTGAAAATCTAAGTCCTTTTGATTATAAAAATATATACCTGTTAAATCTGACGGAAGTAAATCTGGGGTAAATTGTATCCTTTTGAAAGAACAATTTAAGGTAGCTGCAAAAGCTCTAGCAAGCTTTGTTTTTCCCGTTCCTGGGACATCCTCAAGAAGAACATGCCCTGAAGCTATAAATGCAACTATTATTTTATCTATTTTATCTTTTTTACCTATTATCACTTTTCCTACATTATTATGAATCTTATTTCTAAACTCAACAAATTTCTCTATATTTAAGTTCTCTCTTTTCATAATTTATATCTATATTAAAGCTTAGGTACTTTAAGAAAAAACTATATACCCTACATTAATATAGCTTGCCCCCTTTCATTTTATAGAATATTAAAATTTTTCAGTATATATGTATTCTACCACTTTTTTTATTAGTCTTCTATAGTATTTTACTTTATTATACAACTTTGTTGTTTATTCTCTCTATATAGAAAAAGACATAAATATATGTTAGAAAAGATTCTATTTTAGGATTAAATACTGACTGCTATTTAATCTTAGACTTTTCCTCTTACATATATTTATGTCCTTTATTATTTTTAAAACTATAGAATATTAATTTTCTTATCTATATAGATTTTGAAAAGAATCCGTTTCCCTTCATCTCTGAAACATCCATTATGGACATGAGAACTTTATTATCAATCTTTTCAACAAGACTCTTAGTTCTTGCAAGTTCCCTTATGGATACAACACAATAAAGAACCTTTGTATCCTCTCTTGTATATGCTCCTTCCCCATAGAACAGAGTAACTCCTCTTCCTATCTTAAGCATTATAGCCTCTGCAATCTCATCATGTTTATCACTTACAATAAACAGTGCCTTCTTTGCATCGAAGCCAACTATAACCTTATGTATTAATATAGATTTTATAAACATTAACATTAAGGTATATAGCGCTAATCTTAAATCCCCCATAATTGCTCCTAAGAATACAACTATAACATTTATGGTAAGATCTATTGTTGAAATATCTACCCCACTAGAATTCTTAAGTATGAATGCTATTATATCTGATCCTCCTTGAGAAGCTCTATTTCTAAATACTAATCCAACTCCAACACCATATAAAATTCCTCCAAACAAAGTAGATATAACTATATCATTTAATTGTATGTAATTACCTATATCCTTTGTTAAGATAAGAAATCCAGATAAGGCCATCATTCCTATAAAGCTAAAAGCTATAAACTCTTTATCTGCTTTTTTAAACCCTAATATAAATATAGGTATATTTATAAGCAATACTAAATATCCTGATTGAAACCCTGTGATATATTGAATTATAAGTGCTATTCCGGATACCCCTCCACTTAAAAGCTTATAAGGTACTACAAATCCATTTATAGATATGGAACATATAAAACTACCTAAAAGTACAAAAAAAACTCTAGTTAAAATCTCCCTATTAATCCTCATATACTTCTCCTTACATACCTTCTATACTACATCTTCTAATATCCAAATAATGCAGGGAATATAGTAGATGCTATGGTTATTATTATTGCAGAAATTACTCCACCTAAAGCAGTACATATAAATGATTTTTTAAAAATGCTGAGATCATAATATTTTTCTCCTTCATTTTACATAAATACTTAAATAATTATAATAATAAATTACAAGCCTATTTACGTAATCTTAAAAGAAAACTAGAAACTTCTTCTATATCTATATAAGAATTAGATAACCTCCTCTAGGGAACCATAATAAGATATTTATGAATAATTTAACTTTATATGCTAATTAAATTAGCATTTTAAAATCATTTGATCTTAGCTACTTAATTTTTGTAATTTATAATTTAAAATCAACAGTTAAAATTATTTTGAGATTCAACTATCATAAAAGGTTCTAATTTAACCTCTTTTAATAGTTAGCTCTTAAAATTAAAGATAAATCTCTTGATAAATAGATTATTTTAAAGTTCTACTTTAGTAAACTACGTCTAAACTTAATACTAATAATATATAAATCTTATCTTTAAAATATTTGGAATTAATTTATTGTTTTTATTTTAACAAAACTTATATTATCTAGTTGATTTTGAAATAATAATTGTATATAATGAATCTTGTAATAATAATTATTATTTAAAATGTATTATTGATAAATTTTAATATTAAATTAATGAAATTTTTCTTTTTAGATTTAAATTTCATAGGCGTGACAATTAACTAAATTACTAAAAAAAGTAAAGTTTTGTTTAATAGGAGGGATGTTTTTATGAAATCATTAGAAGTAAAAAAGGATATCCATTGGGTAGGAGCATTAGATCCAGACCTTAGAATTTTTGACATAATAATGTACACTCCATACGGAACAACCTACAATTCTTATGTAGTTAAAGGAAGCGAAAAAGTTGCAATATTTGAAACTGTTAAAGAACAATTTTTCTCTCAATATCTAGAAAGACTGAAATCTTTAGATGTAGATGTTACTAAAATTGACTACATTATAGTAGATCATACTGAGCCTGATCATGCCGGTTCTGTTGCTAAGCTTTTAGAACTTTCACCTAAAGCAAAGGTTATTGGTTCACTCGCTGCTATTAACTTTGTTAAAAAGATAGCTAATAAGGAATTTGAGTATATAACTGTTAATGATAATACTACTATAAGTCTAGGTAATAAGACCATGAAATTTATTTCAGCACCTTTCCTTCATTGGCCTGATTCAATCTATACTTATATTCCAGAGGATAAGGTTCTAATTACTTGTGACTCCTTCGGTTCACACTATTGTACTAATAATATCTTTAATGACGTAATTGAAAATAATGATCACTACATGGAAGCTTTAAGATATTACTATGACTGTATTTTCGGACCATTTAAGCCTTATGTTTTAAAGGCTATTGATAAGATAGAGGGCTTAGATATAGATATAATCTGTCCTGGACATGGACCTGTTCTTAGAGATGATCCATGGAAAACTGTAAATCTATATAAAAAGTGGAGTACTCCTAAGACTAAGGGAAAAAAAGCTAAAATAGTAGTCTCTTATGTATCAGCTTATGGATATACAAAAACTATGGCTGATGAAATAGTTAAAGGAATAAACTCCAAGGGTGATTATGATATAAATATGTACGATGTAATTCACCATGACATGAGCGAAATAGTAAATGATATAGCTGATTCTGATGGAGTATTATTTGGTTCCCCAACTATAAACTCTGATCTTCTTGAACCAGTTAGAGATGTTTTAACAAAACTCAACCCTATAGTTCATGGAAATAAAGTAGCTGGTGCCTTTGGTTCTTATGGTTGGAGTGGTGAAGCTATTCCTAATATGGAAAATAGACTTAAAGAGCTTAGAATGGATCTTTTACTTCCAAGCCTTAAGATAAACTTTAAACCATCAGAAACTGATTTAACTAAGGCATATAGATTTGGTGAATCCTTTGCTGAAAAGATTAATGAGAAAAGAAAGCCTAAGATTAACAACGGTAAAAAGAATAAAACTAAACTCTGGAAATGCGTAATTTGTGGAGAAATATTTGAGGGGAATGAGCCTCCAGAGACTTGCCCTGCTTGTGGTGCTTCTTCTGATGAATTTGTAGAGGTAAAAAGTGATGATACAGGATTTACTTCTTCTGAAACTACAAACTTTGTAATCCTTGGAAATGGAGCTGCTGGTCTTCAAGCTGCTACAGCTATAAGAAACAGAAACAAAAGTGCTTCTATTACCATGATTTCTAAAGAAGATGTGTCCACTTACTATAGACCTCAGCTTTCTGATTATATTGGAAAGGAATTTGATAATAATGGATTCTTCTTAAATTCAAAGGAATGGTTTAAGGAAAATAATATAATTGAGAAACTTGGAGTGACTGTAGAGAAAGTTGATAAAGATAATAACACCCTACTTCTTAATGATGGAAGTAAGATAAGTTATGATAAATTAATATTAGCTAATGGTAGCTATAACTTTATTCCAAATACTAAGGTTTCTGGTCTTTCAGAAGATTTTGTATTAGACTCTAAAAACTACCATAGCATTTCAGGGGTTTATACCCTAAAGTATCTTCAAGATGCTAAGATTCTTAAGGATGCTCTAAGTTCCACTAAAAAAGCTATAATTGTGGGTGGTGGACTATTAGGCCTTGAAGCTGCAGCTGAAATTGAAGCTCAAGGTATAGAAACTACTGTAGTAGAATTCTCCAATAGACTTCTTCCAAGACAACTTGATAGTGAAGGATCTAGATTATTTAAATCCATAGCTGATAATTCTTCTATAAACATTCTTCTTGGAACCTGTGTAGAAGAGATCATAACTGAAAATAATAAGGTTAAAGCTGTTAAGTTAACCACTGGAAATATCCTTGAAGCTGACTTAATTCTCTTCTCTGTTGGTATAAGACCTAATATAGATCTTGCCATAAGCTCTGGTATAGAATGCAATCGTGGAATAATTGTAAATGAAAAGATGGAAACAAATATTCCAAATATCTATGCCTCTGGAGATGTAGCTGAACTTTCAAATATAGTTTATGGTAACTGGCCTGCTGCCCTTGATATGGGTAAAGTTGCTGGAGCTAATGCTTGTGGAGATAATGTAGAGTTTAAAGGATTTGTGTCTTCTGTAATATTCAACGGATTAAATACAGAGATATTCTCTGCAGGAACTATAGACTTTGATGATGCTTCTTATGATACATTAATAATGAATAATAGTAAGACTTACAAGAAATTATTCTTTAAGGATAAGATCATTGTTGGTGGAATATTAATTGGTGATACTTCAAAAGCGGCTAAGATAATCATTGCTATGGAAAAGTTAAGCACTATGGAAGAGGTAATAAATAGCTGTCTTCTTTAAAATACTTTGGAATTATAAAAAGGCCTAAATATTGGATCATCCAATATTTAGGCCTTTTTTATAACTTATTTAAAATTTGTTTATTTAAACAATACTACTTTCAAAGGATTTTACTTCTTTTGAAAATAGAACAAAATTACACAATACATAGGTTATTATGGTTGGTAAGACCCATCCAAATCCTAAGTTTGATAAAGGAACTATATTATTTATACCAAATGGCTTAAATACGTCTATTAAGGCAAATATTATTGAAACATAAACCGAGTATTTAACAACCTTATCATTTTTAACAAATTTACTTCCTAATGTTAATGCAATTAATGTTATACAAACTGGATATAGTATTGATAAAAGTGGAGCTGCAAGTTCTACTATTTGATCTACTCCAAGAACACCAATTAAACCACTCATTATACTTACTACAAATACATTAACCTTATAAGGTAATTTCCCCTTAGATAATCCATCAAAATAAGTTGCTGCTGAACTTATAAGTGTCATAGCAGTTGTTAAACACGCAAGACCTATAGCAAGCCCTATAAGTGCAGTTCCAGCTCCACCAAGAAGTCCGTTAGATATCTTTAATAAAAGTTCTGTTTTAGCTATTTCGGGACTAAATGTACCACTTGCTGTATGTCCTACATAAACTAATCCTCCATAAACAATAGCAAGTCCAATAATGGCAACTATTCCTGACTTTATAGTTATTCTAGATATATCTTTCCCCTCATATCCTTTACTAACTACAGAACCTATTATTATAGATGAAAATATAAGTGCTGCTAGAACATCCATAGTTTGATATCCTTCAATTAGTGATGAAAAGAAAACTGAATCAATTGAAGGTGCTGTAGTCTCTCCTATTGGGGATAATATTCCTTTTGTTATTAAAATAAGTAGAACTATAAGTAATGCTGGAGTTAAATACTTTCCTATAGTATCCACTATCTTTGATGGTTTTAAAATTAGAGCTATATTAAGTCCAAAGAATATTATCATACCAACTACTGGAGACATAGAAGGTAAAAGTGGACTAAAAGATAGTTCATAGGTAGTAGCTGCAGTTCTAGGTATTGCAACAAGAGGCCCTATAGATATTATTAAAGCGCTTGTACAGATTACTGCAAACTTTTTACCTACCCTGGAGCTCATTTTCTCAAAGCTTCCCTTGCATTTTGTTGCTGCTAGTATACCAAGGAAAGGTATCCCCACCCCTGTAAGTATAAATCCTACAGCAGCAAAGGGAAATCCTGTACCTGATACTAAACCAAGATAAGTAGGAAATATAAGGTTACCGGCACCAAAAAACATTGCAAAAAGAGCAAAGCCAATAACAACACAATTCTTTAATTCATAAACACATCCCCTTTTATAGAAATATTAATCAAAACAAACTTTTCTGACAATTTCGTCAATAGTATATCTATAATAATATCATGGTACTTTTAATAAATCAATAAAAAACAATAATTAAATCTATATAAATGTTAATAAAATTACTGAAAAAGTTGAATCCTTTGTTAAATTAATGTCATTATTTTAAATATTTTCTTTAATGAACTATAGAAAAAAACTATATTTTAAAATTTTATGAATACTTTTCTTGGAATTGGATATACTCACAGATGTATTTCATGTACTATAATTTGGAGGTTGTTAAATGAATAAAATATTGTTGGTAGGAAGGCTAGTAAATAATCCCGAACTTAAAGTTATAAGTGATGAAAAAGTCATGGCTAGGTTTATATTAGCTGTAGAGAGAAATTACCGTGAAGCTAATGGAGAAAGAAAAGCTGATTTCATTCCTGTAACAGTATGGGGAAAAAGGGCTCATGTGGTAAAAGAATATATCTCAAAAGGAAATCTATTGACTATAAGTGGACGATTAAGAACTTCCACCTATGAAGATGATGAAGGAAATAGAAAATATAAATATGAAGTAGTTGCAGAAGATTTTAAGCTCTCAGATTTTAAACCTAAGAAAGAAGCTTAGAATTTTTCCATTGAAAATGTTTTCATTAAATTCATAAAGCAAAAATCTGATACTTGTTAAGAACTTATCAGATTTTTGCTTTTTATGCATTATTAATTTAACTATACTTAACTATATTTAATAAATTTACCATCCTCAAATATGGTATAAGTTATGAATTTTAATTTATCTTTTAGTACAACAGGTGAATTTATATTTAACTTTTTAAACTGATTAAATTCTATTACATATTAAATTATATTTCTACCATAATTGTTATGTATAGATAGCATATAAAACCCATTTATCTTATATAAATTTTAACAATACTTAGAATAACCGCATCATTTCTGATCCAAGATAAACTGTCATAGAGTCTATTTATTCCTACAGACTAGACTTAAAGAAGTTCTTTTACTATAAATATCTTCCTTAAAACCTCATATTATTATAAAAATATATTACTCTAAAAAAATAAACACTGTTAGTTTACTTAAATTTATCTAAACTAACAGTATTATTATAAAATGAATCTTATTTTAGATGGTGTTTTTTCAATCATCAAAAAGTTAGATGAGTTAATCTAGGGCGTAGCAACTGTTATCTCCCACCTTCTAAGAGGATGGGGGCTTACATATGCTAGCCATCAGATAAAATTCTACATTCTCAATAAAATTTTCTTACTTATTATATCCCTCTGGATGAGTAGAATGCCATTTCCATGCACTTTCTATTATAGTTTCTAATGAATTAAATTTAGGTTTCCAATTTAATTCATTAATAGCTTTCTCTGATGAGGCTATTAAAATTGCTGGATCTCCTGATCTTCTTCCTGAAATTTCAGCCTTTATCTCATCTCCAGTTACCTTTCTTGCAACTTCTACTACTTCTTTTACCGAAAATCCTTTTCCATTTCCTAAGTTGTATATCCTGCTTTCCTCTCCCCTCATTAGTCTATCAAGGGCTAAAAGATGAGCTGATGCAAGATCAGATACATGGATATAATCTCTTATACAAGTTCCATCTTCCGTATCATAATCATCACCATATATCATTATCTTTTCTCTCTTCTTAAGAGCAACTTGAAGAATTAAAGGAATTAAGTGAGTTTCTGTATTATGTGCTTCTCCTATATTTCCACTTTCATGAGCTCCCGCAGCATTAAAATACCTTAAAGCAGTGTATTTTATTCCGTAAGCACTATCACACCATTTTAATATTTTTTCAACACAAAGCTTAGAATCTCCATAAGCATTAGTTGGTAATGTTTTATCATCTTCAAGAATCGGCGTATTCTCCGGCTCTCCATAGGTTGCAGCTGTTGAAGAAAATACTATGTACTTAACTCCATGATCCTTCATAGCCTCAAGTAAAGATATAGTTCCATATATATTGTTATTAAAATACTTTAAAGGCTCACTCATACTTTCTCCAACTAGAGAATATGCAGCGAAGTCAATAACTGCTTCTATATTATTTTCTGTAAAAATCCTATCAAGTATCTTTCTATCCCTTAAATCTCCATCATAGACTTTTCCACCAATAACTGCTTCCTTGTGTCCAGTACAGAAGTTATCTAATACTACAACTTCACGGCCTGCTTCTAAAAGGTAAGCTACCATATGACTTCCTATATATCCGGCTCCTCCACATACTAAAATAGCCATTCATCCCACTCCTTATATTAATTTATTCTTTATTAGATTTTCTACCTTCCTTAAATCCTCTAAGGAATCTATTTCATAGGAATCCCTATCTTCTATCTTATGTATATAAACCTCTAAATCTTTTATATTGTCCTTAACTATGTCATCCCAATATAAATTAGAAAAGTCTTCTTCTTCTATAGATTTTTCTAGTTTTTCCCTTATTATTATACCATCTTTGTCACTCCAATAGGAAACTCCGCAAAGGATATACCCTTCATCATCTCCTACTTCTATATCATATATCCTATTATCCTCATTAAACTTAATTATCCATTCACCCTTAAAATCCTTCTTTAAAGCTGAAAAATATGTAGATTTATTAATATGTTTTTCAAAAAAATTTCTATGAAGATAAACATCTGCATCTATTACATAGGCATCGCTTAAATAATCTCTAACTAAATACATAGTATATATATTATTATAAATATTATACTTAGGATTATGTACAAGGCTAACACCATACTTATCCTTTAAATAATGAAACTTCTCTTCTAAATATCCTGTAAGAATTACTATATCTTCTACTCCTATTTCCCTTAAATACTCTATTTGCTTTTCTATCATTGGTTTTCCATTAACCTTAATTAATGACTTAGGTGTTTCTAAAGTCAAAGGTCTAAGTCTTGTTCCCATTCCAGCTGCTAACAATATAGCTCTCATCTTATCTCTCCTTAAAACATATTATCTTTAAATTATATCATATTGATATTGGGGACGGTTAACAACTTTATTGACTTTTCTATTGATTTATAACTGTAGAGACAGTTAACAATTTTATTTACTCTCTAAAAATTTAGACTTTATTTTAGGGACGGTTAACAACTTTTTATACAATTCCATTAATCTATTGTATAAAAAGTTGTTAACCGTCCCCATTTTATTAAGCTTCTAGATTAAGCATAGCTTTTGGATTTCCTGCCACAAGAATAGTTCCACTTAATATTATCAAACTTCCTAATACAAATTGAGGAGTTACAGGTTGCTTTAAAAATACTATTTGTATTAAGATTGCCCACATGGCATAAGTTATATTTAATGCTGTACTTCTAGCAGCTCCTATTATATTTATAGCTGAATAATAGAATAAATAGGATATGCTCCCTACTAGGGCTGTAATAGCTAAATATACTATTGAAAAATTAGAAAAAACACTTCTTGTTACTTCATGTCCTCCTATTAATGGAAGTATTATTACTCCATAAAATATAGCTGATGTTAGCTGCCTTATATTTAAAGCTTGTTCTGAAGTAACGTCTTCTTTCATTCCATAAGCACAAATTACACTTTCAAGTCCCCATCCAAGAACTGTTCCTAAAGCACAAATAAGTCCTAAGGCAAAGCCTGCCTTCATTGATATGTTTCCTGCTGATGTATATCCTATTAAAATTACCCCTATAACGCTTAAACTTATCCCCATCCAAACTCTCTTTTCAAGCTTTTCCTTTAAAAATAAGAATGCAAAGAATGCTCCTGCAGCTGGATAAATAGAAGTTATACTAGCAGCATAAGCTGGTCCAATATATTTAACACTTAGAGTATAGCAAGTCATTCCAACTGGTCCTCCAAGTAATGCTCCTAACACTATGAAAAGTCCACTTTTAGTTCTTAAAGCCCTTATAACATTTTTAAAATCTCCTCTTACTATTTGAAATAATGTAATCCAAATTGCTGAAAAAGCATCATGTAAAAATGTACTAACAAAAGGAGCAAAAACAATTGCCTTTTCAGTATCTATAAATGGTGATTTAGCTAATATAATTCCAAGTAAAACCGTATCTATTCCCCAGGTAATACCTGAAAATAAAGCTGAAGATATTCCTAATCTTACATCCTTTATATTTGAAGCCTTCATAATATAAATCCTCCTCAAATTCTATTAACCTTAAATAGTTTTTAATAAAGCCTGTTCATAAAAATTAACATTACAACATATATACCATATGACACATCTATACTATAATTAAGTTCATACTCTTAACTGGCTTTAAAATACTTTTATTCCATGCCCTCTAGTATCTTTAAGTTTTCCTTTGCCCTATTATATCTATCTATACCATAGGTTCCAAAGTCATCTCCTTTGGCTTCCTTTAAGTTTGTCCATATACTCCATAGGAAATCTTGGAATATCTTATGTATCAATATTCTTTTTCTTATATTCTTATCAGGACTAAATCCGAAATAAATATTTAAAAATAGCTCCTCGTCATCCTCTGAAAAGTTACATTCAATAGAGTGAGCTGCTAAATCCCACATAGGATCATTCATTCCACTGTACTCCCAATCTATTAAATACATCCTTCCCTCTCCACTTTTAACAAAGTTTTCAGGAACAGTGTCATTGTGACATGCAACTTCCTCTACCTTTAGGTCATTAAGTATATCTTTAAGACCTATTACCTGCTCCCTAATCTCATCATAATCACTAAAGTTTTTTCCCTTTGCATTTATTAATAACTTCTCATAAAGCTCTATCTTTCCTATAATATCAAAAGAATTATTTAGTTTTAGGTTAGAATTATGAAGAGTCTTTAAAAGCTCTGTAGTCATCCTCATATTTTTTTCTTTTTTAGCTGAGGTTCCTGTTAAAGTTTCTGCATCTTTTATGAATTCACTTATCTTTATACCTGTATCCTCACTAAAATATAGGAGTTTTGTATCTAAGTTAAGACTACATCCTACTTCTGAGTTTCTCTTCTCATCCTTTCTATTTATCATCTCTTCTGTTCCTGATCCTGGTACCCTAAGTATATAGGCTTTATCTTTTATATTTACTTTATAATTCTTATTAGTCATTCCTCCCGCTGGAATTATATTTCCTATATGCCTCTCATCTATATTTAATGCTTCTACTATATATTCTCTAAGTTTTAAGGTTCTTACCTCTAATTCTTTTCTTTTAATTCTTGGGAATATATAATTCACCATCTTATTATAATGATCTTTATTATCTATCTCTCCCCACACTAAATCATCTATCTTGGTATATCCTATATCATAATGTCTTCCAATATCTAAAAGACAGTACTCATAATTTAAATATGGATTCTCATTATATCTTTCATATTCATTAATCATCTTATTAAAAGCATCCTGAGATAGTCTAGTTATTCCTATAACTTCCCCATTAATTTTATTAAAGGTGTGCTTATCCTTAGAAATCTTATATAAAAATCCATTTCTTGTCTCTACAAAGGCTTCATCTCCTGATCCACTTTCGTTGGTTATAAGTATACAGTCTCTATTATCATTAGCTATTACTTCCTTAATAGCCCTCTCTTCGAAAACTAAATCATTTTCTATAAGTATAAAATCCCCATTTATATATTTCTTAGCTAAGGCTAAAGATTCCATAGTTCCTGTCCACTTATATTTTCTATTCCTTACAATCTTTAATCCTCTTTCCTTAGCTAATTCTTCATACATTTCATATTCATATCCAGCCACTATGATTACATCCTCTATACCATTATCCTTTAGTATATTTAATATTCTATCTATAACCCTAGTGTCTTGAATCTTTAAAAATCCTGATGGAAATCCAAATTCTTTTCTCTCACCTGCACCTAATATAACTGCTTGATTTACCTTAGCTGAAGTATTTTCATTAAGTCTTATCCTTACATCATCATACTCTTTAAGATTTTCTTCTAATAATCTTATTCCCTTATCAGTAACATTGTAGTTAAATTTTCTTCCTCTCTTTACAGTAACAATGTACTCATCATTAAGAAGATTCTTTAAAATACCATTTACTTTTCCTAAGGATATATTTAATTTTTGTGATATGTCTCTCTGACTAAGATTTTTATTTAAATTTAATAGCTGTAATATTCTTAGAATTCTTTCCATGATAATCCTCCATAATTTTTATAGTTCATATTATGAACTATATATTTTCAAAAAAAATTATTAATGTATCCTAACTCTTTATTTCAAATCAATTTAACTTCTCAAATTAAAGATATATATGGTTTTAATATATACATAGTGAGAAATCCTTTAATATTCACTGTTTTATCAATGTATATTTTTCATATTAGATGAGGAACCCTATACTATCTTCCAAGTTAATCTCTAAATATAATGTAAGTCATAGTAACTTGAGATTTAGTTGTAATACATCTATAGAGATTCTAATTCAAAGTCTACAATTTTAAAGAGTATACTACATTTGTTCATAATATGAACTTATACAATACATTATAATTAATTAGTCTTTAATGGTCAATAAATATAATTAAATATTTCTTAAATCTATATTTAAAAATCATTTTAAGCATTATAATATAAATAATATGAAAATTTTTATGGGAGGTTTATGTATTTATGGATACTAATGGGTTCCAAAGATTGATTTTATTTAATATAAAGGATAAAGTAACAATAAAAATTCCTCCTCTTGGTGGAATCATAGGAAGATCTGGAGATATTGAACCTTCATATTTCGAAAAAAACTCTTATATAAGCAGAAAACATGCTAAATTAACCTATATGAGAGGTGGCTATCTTATAGAGGATCTTGGAAGCTCTAATGGCACAAAGGTAAACGGGCTTAAACTTTATAAAAATACTAGTGTCCACATTAAAGGTGGGGATACTATTACTTTAGCTGATATAGAATTTGAAGTAAAATATCACTTTAAGTATTAAAATATTGTATTTTATATAAACATTTTAAAATTAATTACTATATATATCATTTATATGGTATTATTTACACTGTAGTACTTTTATAGATATATTTATATAAGGAGGAAAAGACAGTGTCGCAAAAGTTCAAACATATAAGTACTTTAACACTTATTTTTATTTTATTTTCAGTTCCTATTTTAAATAAAGATGTTATATCTAATGCATCAACATCTAACTATACTTCTAATAGAAGTAAGATTGAGTATTCTGTTAATGGATTTACTAAGGCTAAGCTTAATTCTGTAGAATTTAGTAAGCCAAGCCCTCTTACTAAGGGAGATACATTAACCGTTAAAGCTACCTCTTCTAGTTCTAACCCTCTATATAGATTTTGGGTTCTTGAAGATGGTGCTTGGAAGCTTTTAAAAGACTATACTAAGGAAAATACTTTTACTTGGACTCCTTCTAAGGCAGGTTCTTATAGAGTATTTGTCGATGTTAAGGATGCTAACTCTCCTTTCCAATATGATGATGCTAAGGAAGTTCAGT
>NZ_JBFNEO010000043.1:0-16371 GCF_040797585.1 Clostridium sp. | reverse complement strand
AGTTAGTAGTATCAAAAGAAAAATAGAGCCTAAAATAATATAAAATCTATTACTATGTTTGTTATTAGAAATAGACATGATAGTTTTTGGCTTATCTTCTCCACTAATAAGAGGAACCTTTCCAAGTACCTTATTATTAAGGGATATGGTAGCTTCTGAAATTTCATCATTTTTTACAAATTTAATATTTTTAAGATCTTTAGAATTAATATCTATTTTAGGCGGCTCATTTAAGTTTTTATTTTTTACATAATAGAAATCATTCTTACTAATTAAAGGTATAGATGTATTAGCTATATTTTCATTACCTAAAGTATCACCCTTATTTATGAGTTTTGTAAGAGTAAAGTTATCGAATCCATAGTTAAACAAATCTATAGAATCCTTAAAGTATTCATTCTTGTCATCAGTATGTACTATGGCTGAAATAAGGGTTAAATCACCTTTTTTAGCGGCACTTACAAAACTATGTTTTGCATCAACTGTATATCCAGTTTTTCCTGCAATATATTCTTTATAATATAGTGGACTTTTCTCAAATAACAAAGATACCCTATTATTTACCCATCTGTCTTTATCATATTTATTTGTTCCTTTAAAAACATAAAAAGGCTTTTGACTTATTTCAAGAAATTCAGGATGCTTAATAGCTTCCCTCATTATAAGTGCTAAATCATGAGCAGAAGTATAGTGATTTTTATCATATAATCCATTAGGATTTACAAAGTTTGAATTAGTAGCTCCAAGCTCTTTAGCACGTGTATTCATAAGCTTTGAAAATTCTTCTACAGAACCTGATATATGTTCTGCTAATGCAACAGCGGCATCATTACAAGAGCCTATAAGTAGGGCGTTTAGTAGAGATTCAACAGTAACATACTCTCCTTCTACAAGTCCAAGAGAAGTTCCATCAGCATTAGGAGGAGTCTTACCTATAAGAACTTTTTCATTTAATGATGTTTTCTCTAATGTAATAAGAGCAGTTAATATTTTAGTTGTGGAAGCAGGAGGAAGAGGCTTATCCATATCCTTATTAAATAGAATTTCTCCAGTGGTCGCTTCCATAAGAATAACCCCTGCTCCTTCCACTTCTGGAGGTTTTGTTTCAGCTAAAGCATTACTACTAAAATTTATATTCATAATAATAAAAGAAATCAAAACTAGGGTCAAAAATTTAAATGTTTTCATAATCCCTCCTAAACAAATAGTAACTTTTAATAATTAAGTCTAAATAGTTAAAAAGTAATATTATAGAGTCCAATAAATTTACTCCTTATAATATTACTTTAATAATTATAGCAGAAAAGTTTTCTTTTTTCGATATATATTTATGGAAAATTGGCAATAATTATGAATGAAAATTAATAATTATTGAAAGGAATACCATATATGAAAAAGAAAGAGAAAATAATAGGTGCTGTTTCCATACTGGTGATTTTTTCATTTATTCTAATATATAAGTTTATAGATGGATATGTAGATACATCAAAAGGTAATGTATTTAAGGAAGAGGATATCTTTGTAGAAAAATTAGAAAATCCCTCTAAGGAAAAAGGAGATAGCAAGGTTTCAAAAGGGTCAAAGATAACAGTAGAGATCAAAGGAGCAGTTAAAAAACCTGGGGTATATATTATGGATAAAGACTCTATACTAAAGGATTTAATCTATGAAGCACAGGGGATTAGTGAAGAGGGAACCATAGATAATATTAACCAAGCAGAAAAACTTAGAGATAATAGTGCCTATAGGGTACCTAAAAAGGGTGAGGAAAAGTCAAATGTAGCTATGGTATCATCAGCTGGAGGAGGTGGCTCTAGTAGTGATGGAAAGGTTAATCTGAATTCTGCAACCAAGGAGGAACTTTTAAAACTCCCTGGAGTTGGATCAGCCACGGCAGATAAAATTATAGCCTTTAGAGAAAGCAATGGAGGCTTTAAATCTATTGAAGACATAAAAAATGTATCAGGCATTGGAGAGAGTAAGTTTAATAATTTAAAGGATAAAATAGAAGCACCATAAATCACCAAATCCTCACTGAAGATAATCTATGTATTTAAAAGAAATATTTGTATTTACAAATTATTTATATTTAACTTAAATAAAAGAGTTTTGATATCAAGTTCTTTTTTTATACAGATTAATTCAATATGTCCTATTAGTAACTATATAAAATCATAACTATATATACAAGTATAAAATATAAATTCCATAAATCTACAGCTTCTTTTAAAATCTTATAAAATAAGATATAATTGTGAGAGAAAGAATAAAAGAATAGAGGTGGAACATATGATTAAAAACTTAACAGAGATGGCAAAAACCTCAGGATGAGCAGCGAAAATAGGGCCGGAGACCCTTTCAAAGATATTAAATAAGTTACCTAAGATGAAGGATGATAATTTAATTGTTGGAATTGAAACTAGTGATGATGCAGCAGTATATAAATTAAATGATGATATAGCAACTATACAGACCTTAGACTTCTTTACTCCAGTGGTAGATGACCCATATACTTTTGGACAAATTGCAGCGGCAAATTCTTTAAGTGATATATATGCCATGGGAGGTAAACCAGTGGTAGCTCTTAATATAGTATGTTTTCCAAATTGCTTAGATATAGAGATTTTAGGAGAAATACTTAAAGGGGGAGCAGATAAGGTTCTAGAGTCAGGGGCTGTAGTTGTAGGTGGACACTCTGTTCAAGACGATGAGCCTAAGTATGGACTATCTGTAACAGGAGTGGTACATCCTAATAAAGTTTTAAAGAATTATGGATGCAAAGTTTCAGAGGTGCTTATTTTAACAAAACCTTTAGGAACAGGTATATTAAATACTGCAATAAAGGGAGGTATTGCCTCTAAAGAAGCTTATGATAAGGCTGTTAAAGTAATGACAACTTTAAACAAATATGCAGGAGAAATAATAATGGAACATCATGTTACTGCATGTACAGACGTTACAGGCTTTGGAATAATGGGTCATGGATATGAAATGGCTAGTGGTTCAGAGGTAACCTTAAAGCTATATAAGGATTCAATTCCTTATATAGAAGAAGCAAAGGAATATGCAGCCATGGGACTTGTACCAGAAGGTAGCTACAATAATAAGGCTTATTTAAGTGGTAAATATGAACTTAATAATGTGGAGACTTGGCTTGAGGATATATTATTTGACCCTCAAACCTCAGGAGGACTTTTAATTAGTGCCTCTAAAGAAGAAGGGGATATTATAATGGAAAGACTTAAAGATTTAGATCTTCCATGCGCTATAATTGGAGAGGTTGTTGAAAAGAGAGAAAAATATATAGTAGTGGAATAATTGGGGAGGGTAATCAATGAATAGGGAATTACTTAGAAAACTACCAAAGGTTGATGAAGTTCTTTTAAGAGAGGACATAAATGAGTTAATTGAAGCTCATGGTAGAGCTATAGTTGTAGATTCTCTAAGAGAAGGTATAGAGTTTTATAGAAATAAGATTTTAAAAGATGAGATAAATAATTTTGAAAGAGAAGAAGTTATAAACTACTCTTTAGGGATAATAACTAAGAAATCTAAACCAAGATTAAAGAGAGTTATAAATGGAGCAGGTATTGTAATTCATACTAACCTTGGAAGATCACTACTTTCTAAAGAAGCAGTGGAGAGCATGGCAATGGTTAGTGAGAGTTATAATAATTTAGAGTATGATATTGAAAAAGGAGCACGTGGATCAAGATATAGCCATATAGAGGATCTTTTAAAGAAAATAACAGGGGCAGAAGGAGCGGTAGTTGTAAATAATAATGCTGCTGCTGTTATGCTCTCCTTAAATACCTTATGTGAAGAAAAAGAAGCTATAGTTTCAAGGGGACAGTTAGTTGAAATTGGTGGTTCTTTTAGAGTTCCTGAGGTTATGAAATTCTCAAAGGCTAAGCTAGTAGAGGTAGGAACTACAAATAGAACCCATCTTTATGACTATGAAGATAATATAAATGAAAATACAGGAGTGCTCCTTAAGGTTCACACTTCTAACTTTAAGATTATGGGATTTACTGAGGAGGTTCCTCTTGAAGATATGGTATCTCTTGGAGAAAAGTATAATGTTCCTGTAGTTGATGATTTAGGTAGTGGAGTTTTAGTGGACCTTTCTAAATATGGATTTATATATGAACCTACAGTTCAAGAGAGTGTAAGAAAAGGTGCAGATGTTGTAACCTTTAGTGGAGACAAGATGCTTGGAGGACCTCAAGCAGGAATTATAGTTGGAAAAAAACAATATATAGATAGAATAAAGAAAAATCAATTAACTAGAGCCCTTAGAATAGATAAGATGAGAATTGCTGCTCTTGAGGCAACATTAAGAACATATTTAGATGAAAAAGAGGCTGTGAAAAAAGTTCCTACATTAAATATGATGCTCCTAAGTAATGAAGAGTTAAAAAAGAGAGCACAAAGACTTAAAAGAAAATTAAAAGATGCTCCTAAGCATTTAGAGATTAAAATTTCAGAGGATTACTCTATGGTTGGTGGAGGTTCTATGCCTACTGAAACCATGGATACTGTAGTTCTGAAAATAAAAAGTAATAAAATATCTTTAGTACAAATAGAAAGTTATTTAAGATCCTATGAGATTCCTATAATAGTAAGAGTAGGGAAGGGTGAAGTTATAATTGATGTTAGAACTTTACTTGAAAAAGACTATGACATAATAGGAGAAGCATTTAAAGGGATAGGAGAGGAATAAATATGAAGCACGTTATTGTAGGTACGGCAGGTCATATAGATCACGGTAAGACTACTCTTATTAAAGCATTAACAGGGAGAGAAACTGATACATTAAGAGAGGAAAAGGATAGAGGAATATCCATAAATCTTGGATTTACCTTTTTTGATCTTCCTTCAAAGAGAAGAGCTGGAATAATAGATGTACCTGGTCATGAAAAGTTTGTTAAGAACATGCTGGCTGGGGTATCTTCAGTAGATATAGTAATACTTGTAATAGCTGCTGATGAAGGAATAATGCCTCAAACAGAGGAGCACTTTGAAATACTTCAGCTTCTAAATGTAAAAAAGGGTATTGTGGCTTTAACTAAGGCAGATCTAGTAGATGAAGAATGGCTAGATATGATGAAGGAAGAAGTTAAAGAAAGATTTAAAGGAACCTTCCTTGAAAATTCTCCTATAATACCAGTATCCTCTAAAACTAAAATGGGTATGGATGAACTTATAAATACACTAGATAAAACTACAGAAGAGGTAGAAGGTAAGGATACAGAAGGTCATTTTAGATTACCTGTGGATAGAGTATTCTCTGTAAGTGGTTTTGGAACTGTTGTAACGGGAACTATAATAAGTGGAAAAGTTAAAGAAGGAGATATGGTAACCATATATCCTTCAATGGCACAAGGTAAAATAAGAACCATACAGGTACATGAAGAGAATGTAGCCTTTGCAGAAGCAGGACAAAGATGTGCTTTAAACATTTCAGGAGTTAAAAAAGATGATGTAGAAAGAGGAGATATGGTTTCCATAGAGCATGTTATGGAACCATCCATGATTATAGACTGTAAGATTTATCATATAAAAAATGCAGAAAAACCTATAGAAAATAGACAAAGAGTAAGACTATATCATGGAACCTCAGAAATTCTTTGTAGAATAGTTATATTAGATAAGGAAGAAATAAAACCTGGCGAGGAAGCTTATGTTCAGCTAAGACTAGAAGAACCTTTAACAGCTCAAAGAAATGATAGATATGTACTTAGAACTTATTCTCCAATGTACACCATAGCTGGAGGAAGCATAATAGAGCCTAGGGCTAAAAAAGCCAAGAGATTTAATGAAAGATATTTAGAAGAAATTAAAATAAAAGAAAGTGGAGAAGCTGGAAGCATAATAGAAAATACAATTAAAAACATAAGTAATGCATTCCCTACTTCTTTTGATATATTAAAGGCATTAGGAAAAAATGAAGAATCCATAGAGGATAAGTTAAAAGAGCTTGTGGAAGAGGGAACTATAATAGAGTTAACTTCTTTAGATAAGAGTGTATATATACATAGGTCTTTTATAAAGAATAAGGGGGAAGAGCTAGAAGTTATATTAAACACCTTCCATAATCAGAACCCTTTAAAATATGGTATGGCTAAAGAAGAGATTAAAAACAAGATTTTTGGTAAAAGTCTTAAGCAAAAAAACTATGATGATATATTAAAAGTTCTTCAAAATAGAGGAGTTATAAAACAGGTTAATAACCTTATAGCTTTATATAGCTTTGAAGTTAACTATAGTAAGGAACAAAAAGATATAAAAGATAGAATAATTAAAGCCTTTGAAACTGGAGCATATGCTCCTCCTAAATATGAAGATTTAAGTAAAAATGAAAAGGATAAAAAAGCCTTTAAGATGGTTTATGACTCCTTAATAGATAATGGAGATCTTATAAGACTTTCAGATGATATAGTATTTACTAATAGTCACTATGAAAGAGCAAAAGACTTAGTTAGAGATTTTATAAATAAAAATGGAGGAATAACTCCAGCAGACGGACGTGATATATTAAATTCTTCTAGAAAATACGTGGTGACTTTATTTGAACACTTTGATTCCATAAAATTAACCAAAAGACTAGAGGATAAAAGAGTATTATTTTAAAAAATGGCTTAATGCTAAGGGTTGCCTTAGCATTAAGTCACTTTCATTTTAGATGATTTTTATGACCTTTAAATCTTAATTATTTAATGTTTACTTTTAATAAGAACTATTTTCTACTTTTTTATAGAGAAGTATTTACAATAGTAAACTAGTCAAATATAAATAATTCTTCAATTGGAACATTTAGAACTCTTGAAATATCTATTGCTAATTTAAGTGATGGATTATATTTTCCAGCTTCAAGCCTCATAATCGTTTCTCGTCTTACATCTACTTTTTCAGCTAATTGCTCTTGTGTCAATTCCTTAAGTTGTCGATATTTTTTTAAATTGCATTTAAATTCGGCCATATTATTTTTCCTCTAACATATATAATTTTATAGCATATATATTTAATGTAATTGCATAGGAAATAGAAAGTAATACACATGCAATATTAGCATTTTTTATGAGAATGGTAGCACACCATATAATGAACAATTCAATAATAGCAAATTCACCAGTAAAAGCTAGTGCAACTTTTCGATTTTCAATATACCGTTCATCTGCTTTGTTACCACTAATCTTTGATAGTATAAAATTTGAAAAAAAGGCAAAGAATCCGATGAAAGCTAGGTCTGATAAATTGCCGGAGAAAAAATAACGAATACTAAAAAATCCTATGAATCCTGCAAAACCCATATAAAATTGTTTTTGTATCATATCCATACTCCTTTTATAGTGATATATTTATCTCTTATTGATACAAATATATCACTATTTATGGTTAAAATCAATATGTATTTTGAATTGATAGTATTTAAAAATCATAGTTAAAATACATATTATACAAATATCATTACTATTACTAAAATACATTTATAAAGGCAACTTATCTTAAAAACCCTATAATATAAATTAAACTTTATTTTTATATAAAGTTTATATTTAAAAAACAAAAAATTAAGTAATTTATTCCTCTTGCTTAAAATATACTCTATAATATATGAATTTTGTTAGGAGGATTTAAAGATGAATAATTTAGTTTATTGCTTAACTTGTAAGAGAATTTTTCAAAGGGATAATTCCTGCGCATATTGTAATGATTGTAACATAAAGAATCTGGAAGTAACTAATCCTGTAAACGTAATAGGAACAAAGATAAAAGGTAAAGTTCTAAAGATAGATGGAGAAGAGGTAAAAATTCTTACAATAAATACAGATACTCAGGAAAAACTAATAAAGGTATATAATTGCAAGGAATTAAGAAAGATTCTATAAAGAAAATTAAAGTATTCTCGTGTTGAAATACATTTTATTTAAGAGGAATACATACTTTAAATCTCAAGATATATATAGATTAACTCATCTAACCTTCAGGTGGTGGAAAGAACACCATCTGAAGGAAGATTCATTCTATAGTTCTCTTGAAGTAATAGAAAGTTTAAATGTTTATAGACAAGGGATAAAGGTAAAATAATACTTTAAGATACACCCTATTTCTAAAGTATATTCTTTAGAAATAGGGTATATTTATGGTGAAAATTAGTAAACTCAATAGTCATAAGGGCAGTTATTTGAATATGTAATAAGGGGTTTTAATATAATTTATTTGCATTAGAATTAATATAGTGTGTTCAAAAGAAAAGGGGGGATGTATATGTATTACGTGGGAATTGATATAGGGTCTACTGGTTCAAAGGTAGCTATATTTAAGGATGATGAAATAATAGATTTTTATGTAAAACCCACAGGATGGAGTAGCGTAGAAACTGCCAATGAAATTAAGGAAAGACTTTTAGAAAAGGGGATAAATGAGGGAAATAGCAAGGTGGTTGCCACAGGCTATGGTAGAGTTTCAGTACCATATGCCAATAAAGTTGTTACAGAAATAACTTGCCATGGAAAGGGAGCAGCTTATTTATTTAAGGATAAATGTACTGTTCTAGATATTGGTGGACAAGATACTAAGGTTATAACCTTAGAGGATGGTATGGTAAAGGATTTTATAATGAATGATAAATGTTCAGCAGGAACAGGAAGATTCCTAGAAATCATGGCAAATACCTTAGGAGTAACCTTGGAGGAACTTAGTGAACTAGCTAAAAATGGACAAGAGGTAACCATAAGTTCTATGTGCACAGTATTTGCAGAGTCTGAGGTTATAAGTCTTATAGGAAGAGGAACTAAGAAAGAAGATATAGCCTATGCAGTCCTTGACTCTATAGCATCAAAGGTTAAATCTCTTTGTACAAAGCATGGAAGTAGCGACACATACTACCTTACTGGAGGACTTTGTAATAATAGTAATCTTATAGATATGCTAGAGAAAAAGCTAGGAACAAAGGTATACAGTGGAGATCATGGAAGATATGCAGGAGCCATAGGAGCAGCAATAGTTGCAAGAGGAGTAAAATAATATACATTAAAATAAATTTATATTTCATAAAACCTTATTTAAAATTAAGGATAACTAATTTTTAATATGACAGGGGGATTTAAAATGGAAACTATGCCAAAGGCATTTGAAGAATTTAGTGAGGCAAGAAAAAATGGATTTGTAAAGGTTAAAGAGTTTAAGGATAAGGGATATAAGGTAGTTGGAACCTTTTGTACATTTACTCCTTGGGAGCTTATGGATGCAGCTGGAGCTATAGGGGTATCAGTATGTGGGATGAGTGATGAAACTACGGAAGAAGCAGAAGCACATCTTCCAAAGAATCTATGTCCATTAATAAAATCTAGCTATGGGTTTGCTATAACTGATAAATGTCCTTACATATATTTTTCAGATTTAATAGTAGGGGAGACCACTTGCGATGGTAAGAAGAAGATGTTTGAGCTTTTAGGAAGAAGAAAAAACACTCATGTTATGCAGCTTCCTCCAAGTAGTATTGGAGAGGAATCCTTTAATATGTGGAAAAGTGAAATTTTAAAATTAAAAGAAAAATTAGAAGAGGATTTTCAAGTAGAAATAACAGAAGAAAAAATAATAGAATCCATAAAAATTAAAAATGAAGAAAGAAGAGCAGCAGAGGAATTTTATTCCCTAGGTAAGCTTTGTCCACCACCTTTATGGGGATATGATATGCAGAAGGTTTTAGAGGGAATAAACTATAGCCTTGATAGAAAAGAGGGAATAGTTAACTTAAGATCTTTAACTAAAGCCATAAAAGATAAATATGAGGAAGGAAATAAACCAGTACCTGAATCAGCGGCTAGAATACTTATAACAGGGTGTCCAAGTGGAGGAGTAGCAGATAAGGTAGTTAAGTCCATAGAAGAAAATGGCGGAGTTGTAGTTTGCTATGAAAACTGTGGAGGGGTAAAGGAAAAGATGACTCTAGTTAGGGAAGATATAAATCCTATAGATGCTCTAACAGAAAAATACCTATCTGTGCCTTGTTCTGTAATGTCTCCTAATGATGGAAGACTAGACTTAATAGAAAATCTCATTGAAGAGTATAAGGTAGACGGAGTTATAGATATAACCCTTCAAGCCTGCCATACCTATGCCATAGAAACCTTTAATATAAAAGAGCGAACTAATAGTAAGGGAGTGCCATATTTAAATATAGAAACTAATTATTCCCCTTCAGATATGGGACAGTTAAAAACAAGAATAGCTGCTTTTATTGAAATGCTATAATTAATTTTAGATATTTAATATTGTAATTAGTTAAGGGGAGAAGTTATTTCTCCCTTTAATTATATGAAAAATTAATATTATATAGGATAAATATAAATAATATTTCATTACAATGTGTAGTTGATGAATCTATTAATATGTCTCACCTTTCATCTAAGAGAAGAAAAGATGTTAAGAAAATGGATACCTTTAAAATTAAGTTTGTGTACCTACAGCATTCTATAGATAGGACCATTCAATGATGAAATTATTGAATGGTCTTATTAAGATGTTAAGTTTAGTTGACAAATTGCCACTTTTCCTTGATAGAAAAGAGCTTTAGTGTTTAGTATACTATAGTTACAAGTTAACTTGAAATAGAGGAAAGGCTGGTGATAATTATGTCATTAGGGGAAAAATTATTGGATTTGCGTAAAAAGGCAGGCTTATCTCAAGAAGATGTTGCTGAGAAATTAAATGTCTCTAGGCAGACGGTAAGCAAATGGGAAACAAATCAAACAGTTCCTGAGCTTATTAAAGCAAAACTATTAAGTGAACTTTACAATGTAAGTTATGATTATCTTATTGGTGAAAGCCATATTGGTGGTGATGTTACCAGTATTGAAATGATAGTTGATGAAATTGACTGGACCAGTGCATGGAGTAAAAAGTATCCTATTCTAGCTACATATCAAGGAATAAAAGGAATAGATACCTATAGGGAGAAGATATGGGAGTTATACCATACCTTTAAAGATGAGTTCCATTTTGATGATACAGACACTGCTTTAATTTTAAAAGATATTCTTTATCAAAAATATAAAATGGAAAAGAAGAAAAGTAAATAAAATAAGTATAATTTAGGGTGAAAAATGGAGCTGTCCCATTAAGAAATTTAACCACAATATGTTGTCCTAGAATTTAAAAATCTAATACAATATATTGTAGTATTGATTCTTAATGACACAGCTCATTTAAGTATATTTATAATAAATGTAGCTTTCACTTTATTTTATAGCTTTAATAATATACTTTCCATTAGGAATATTAAAAAAATTATATTCCCCTGTAAAATCCGTATAAGTAAATCTTTTAGGAATATACACCTTTTCACAAACAACCTCATATAAAACTACTATTGCATTATCAATAGGTTTACTTTTAGAATCGGTGATGTATCCATATAGTCTATTATTATTATAATAATAACTTAAACATACATTACAAGTAATATTTTTATATGCTCTAACTAAAAGTCTTTTTTCTTTGTATCCTTTCTTACAAACAGTAACTTCATAAGTATTTTTAGGAACTCCCTTTAGCAAGGCTGATCCGTGAGAACAAGTTTTTATGTTGGTTACTTCTCTGGAGTTATAAGGTTTAATTTTTATAAGTGCTCCTTTAACAATTCCGTTATTCTCATCCTTAACATTGAACTTTATATTTACTTTATTTTTTTCCTTAATTAATAATAGAATTATTAAAAAAAGCAAGTACTTATTATACATTATCATACTCACCTTTATTAAAATTGCTTTATATGTAAACAAGGAGTTGAATATAATTCAACTCTTTATTTTTATTAAGGTACGACAACATCTTGAGTTTGATTTGATTTAACAATGTACTTTCCTTGGGGAACATTAATAAATAGATACACTCCAGATGCATTGGTTTCTCCATATGCAATGGCTGTAAGAGAATTATCAGCATTAACCCTATATAATATGACATCGGCATTATTAATGGGCTGGTTATTATTGTCAGTAATTATACCTGAAACAGTACCTCTTGATGAATTAGGATCTTGGGTAATAGAAATCAATGAAGGAGCTATTTGGCCTGGTTGATTTATAATTACTGTACTAGATGTTCCTATATATCCTAAAGAGGATACCCTTATGGAATATCTTCCAATTGGCAACTCTCTAAATACAAACTGTCCATATTGGTTAGTATAAGTTATTGCTTGAAGAACTTCTGTATTATCTGGGTTAACTAAATACAGTGAAACAACAGCACCATTTATTGGATTCTCAGTTGATGAATCAATTAAATCTCCAGCAATTATTCCAAGTTGAGAAGCCGGATCACTTGTAAGTGTAAAATTCCTAGTTATAACTTGACCAGCAGCTATACTAAAGCTGGTACCTTGTTCTAACCTCATTCCAGCAGCTATACAAAAAACATTATATCCTGTTCCAGCAGGAAGATTATCCAATGTATAAGTTCCATCTGTACCTGTTATAGCATGCAGAATAGGTTCATATTGAGCATCCATAATCTTAATCAAGGCATTAGGAACAGGATTTCCATTAGAAGTTACTGTTCCTTCAACTTTACCTGTATTATTTAAGGGTTGAGGTTGAAGGGATAAGTCTAATCTGATTTCCTGACCAACAGTATTGATTGATTTAGATTGAGATTGTCCCAATATATAAATATCCTGTTTTATAGTTGCCATAAAAACACTCCTTTTGCTATTTTTTTATTTAATCAGAACAGTCATAATGTATTATATTATTATCTATAAACATGTGTGATACCAAAAGATATTTTTTTGAATATACTATTGTAAGAGTATTTTTTATGGAGGTGTCCAATGTATAATTCTGAAAACTTTAAAATCACCTTAAATACTGACTCCTTAATAAATATTAACACTGGTGGCACAACCTCCTTAGTATTTACTGTTAGTAATACTGATGCTATTAGCACATTATATAATTTATCCTTTCAACTAAATTTAGGAGATGGAATGGAGATTATTAGTTCATCCATTCCATACACAAGTGTATCTGGGAATGTTTATTCCTTTACTAATATAAAAGATATTGCTCCAAATGAGATAAATTATAAAATTACCTTTACTGTAAAATTAAATACTGAATTTAGTAGTGGTACTGTTATTCCATTTGAAACATTAATACCATGTACCCTTAATGCATCATGTGATACAATGCCAAGAGGAAATTATGATATAGGTAATGAGATTATTCAAGCTACGTTATCATTTTCTTTTCAAGCTAGTAAATATGTTATTTATAAAATAAATCCACCTGCTTTATTATTAGGAGAAACCTATTCTAGTAAGATAATAATTGAAACTGCTGAAAACTCTGGTATATCTTTTGATAGTTTTCAAGATACTCTGGGAAATGGAGTAAATTATTTAGGAAATATGATTATAACTGGTTACTCTTCTAATGAACTAAATAATTTTATTGTGATACAACCTAATAATTCGAATAATAGTTTTAAATTATTATGGAGTAATGTAGGGATTCCAGAGAATACAAAGGTAACTATAGAGTTTGATGTGAAATTTAATGAAAGATATTATGTAAACGGAGCTGCTACTGGTAGTTACATTGAAAATAGTTCATCTATTTCTAATGAGTTATCATGGTCAGTAGAAGGGGTAAGTCTTTCTTATTTATATAGATTTGTTGCTTATGAAATACTTTTAGATTTAGTTGTTTCTAAATATGTTGTTGATATAAATGAAGCATTAACTTATAGTATATATTTTAATGCAAATTTATATCATAATTTGATAAATTTAAGTGGATATTTAACTACAAGTGATGGTCAAGTACTTGAGGATAGCAGTACACCAATTATGTATACATCAAAGGAGACTTCCTCCGCTGGAGTAACTCAAGTTTACTGGAATGTAGGCTCTGTATCTGCTGGGTCTACAGCTATTATAAATATTAATGGTAAAATTGCTAGTAAATATATGAGTAGTGGATTAAATATTTTAGCTGGGGATACCTTTAATGATTCTGTAACTTGTAATGCAGTTAGCGGTGCTACTAATAAAATTATAACTTCATCAAATTTTGCTAATTTAGAGATTAACGTACCATCAGTTTCTAAAGTTATTACTGGATATTACTATAGAGATGGAACTCGAAAATCTTTTAATACCATGGCACCAGGGGATTATGTAAGTTATAAAGCAGTATATAATAGTACTTCTATAAATGCACATTCAAATCAAGTTAAGTTATATGATTTTTATCCTTATATGACTGACAATATAACTGGAATTAATTATAACTATTCATCATCTCAATATCCAGGTGATGTTGTAGGGCCAATTGATCCATATGGTGTTCTTTGGTTCATAAGTGAAATACCTGGAGATCAATCCTTTGAAATAGACTATAGAACTCAGATTGATTATATAAATAATCCTTCTAGCTTCCCTTATAATTTATTTAAACTACAAGTTGTAAATTCTAATGGGATATCATTTTCAAGTAGAAGCCAAGTTGGATTTACATTAGGAAAACCTAATTTAATTTTAAACAAAAATGTCACTGGAAATAATATTAATAAAGTAAAAATAGGAGAAATATATTCCTTTACAGCTACACTAACAAATAATAATTCCACTGAGAATGCTACAGATGCATTTGGCATTACTTTTACTGAAGCAATTCCTCAATATGTTACTTTGGATTCTAATTCAATAGTTGCTAAAATAAACCATGATATAATTCCATTTACTATATCAGGTAATTTAATAATTATAAATATACCTAATCTAGCACCAAATGAGGTTTTTACATTAAACTATCAGATATCTATTAATAATACTTTAGGACCTAATGAAAGCTTTATTTTTACAAGCTCTACCACAGCACCTTATACTCAGCAGTATGATTCGACTAGTGAAAATCTTCAATATGATGTAGGGGCATTAACAGCGAATTCTACTTTAACATCAGAATCTATTTTTGTTCAAATTAGTAGCGATACTCCTACCAAAATTGTGGGAGATACAGTATATTATACTTTAAGTATTACTTTTCCTATGGGACAAAGATTATCATCATTTTCTGGATCGATATTAATACCATTATTAGAAACTTATTCAAATAGGGCATGGTTAAACAATGATCCTATAACTGCTAATTTTTCAAATAGTTCAGTTACATTTCCAGCTATAAATAATATAGATACTACTTTAAATTCAGTAGTATATAGTTATAGAATTGAATGTTTAGTAAGTAATTCTATAGTTTCAAATCAAAATCCCCTTTATACCATTGAAAACTATTATGGAAATGTAAGTTATGTAAATATGTTAAATGTAACCACTAATTTAGGAATAGCCAATTATATAACTATAAATCATCCCTATATAAATTTAAATATCTCATCATCAAATATTATGAATGGATTTGTATCTCCATTTATAGTTGGAACTTCTAATATAATATATACTAATATATTAGCTTCTAATGCGGGAAGCACTCCAGCTAATAATACTAAGATTGCAATTAAGCTTCCAACCTATTTAAACTTTAATTCAGTGCAAACATCCTCACTAGGTGTTACTTCTTCTTATAATAATCAAACTAATACATTATTAATTACAATAGATACAATTAATGCTTCATCTAATAAATATTTAATATTCAAATCTAATATCTCCAGCGGCGTAATAGCAGAAAGTAAACTAATTATAACAGGGAGTGTAAATCAGTATTATAATGATGTTTCTCTTACCAAAGTATATACTTCAAATATAATTTATAACAATGAATTATATATAAACAGCTTAGTTAAATTTTTACCTTTATCATTTTATAGATTAATAGGAAGTGAGGCAGCAATTAATCTATCTGCACCTGGAGCACCTACTAAGATAGAATATATCATAACTAATACAGGACAGGGATATGATAGCTATAACTTAAATATGACTCCAATAGCTATTCCTTATGATGTATATATAGGATCTACTTTTATACAATCTATAGTGCCAAATACTTCACCTACTATAACTTCACCATTATTAAATAATATAAACCCATTAAATAGTGTATATATAACATTTAATTATACACTCCCTTCAGGAGATGAATATCCTCTGTATTATACTATGCTTGTCACATGTACCTCATTAAATAACCCTAATACAAATAAGCTTATTCCAACTACTCTTCAAGATCCGTAAACTTAAACAGTTTATTATATAACTAAATATAAAAGAGTTGTGCTATTTGCAACAACTCTTCTACATAATCTAAAGTATCTAGTAATTTATATTACATTCTATGTTAATTGAGGTTAAATACATTTTTATTGCTATTTTTCAGTTATAATTGAAAAATA